>JBEICW010000339.1:0-4153 GCA_040383785.1 Ignavibacteria bacterium
GACAATTGTGTTTATACTCGACGAATTGATTCTGAATTCAGTATTCTTGCGTTATATGCGGACGATTTGATTATTGCAAGCTCTACATTATTATGCGTGAAATATATTTTGGATTTTCAAAAGTGTGATTTTACAAAAAAAACCTTAGAAATAAAGACTTAAAATATAATTAATGTCTATATCCCTAAGGTCATTTTTCTTTGTGTGAAGACGAAGAATAATTATTATAACAATACATAAATGCTTAAAATTGTTACAATATTTTTATAGTATTTTATTTTATTGAAACAAATTATCACAAAAAAAAGAGACAAAATTTATAACTTTGTCTCTTTTCATTTTATTTTTTGCTTTTTGATTTAAATATTAAATAATATTTACAACAAAAAGTTTATACTTTAACATTTGAACTATTTGTTTAATGCTTTATTAACAATTGCAGTGAAAATTTGAGGATTGTTCATTGCTAAATCAGCTAAAACTTTTCTGTTTATAGTGATATTTGCTTTGTTTAGTGCATCAATTAATCTAGAATATGTTGTACCGTTTAATCTTGCAGCTGCGTTAATACGGACAATCCATAAACTTCTAAATTGTCTTTTCTTAAGTTTACGACCTACATAAGCGTGAGTCAAACCTTTTTCAATGTGATTTTTGGCTACTGTCCAGACATTTTTTCTACGTCCCCAATACCCTTTAGCAAGTTTTATAAACTTTTTTCTTTTCTGACGAGAAGCTACTTTATTTACCGATCTCATGTTATTATGAATCCTTTTAAATTTTTATAAATATTTGAGTTTATTTCATATATTTTATTATGTCTAATTTTTATTATCAAAATTATAATATCAAATAAAATTATTACTTACTCTTTTTGGCTTAGAGAGAGCTTCGAAATTCCTCTTTTGCCAGTTAATTTTGTAGAAAATAATCAAACTATAATGAAACTAACAATATATTCAGTTATGAATATCAATCAAAATAATATTAACCTTTAGCTAACATTACTTTTACTGAGTGTAAGTTTGCATCATCAATCATACCAGATTGTCTAAGATTACGCTTTCTTTTTCTAGTCTTTTTAGTAAGAATGTGTCTTACGAAAGCATGTTTTCTTTTAAATCCGCCACCGCCAGTCTCTTTGAATCTTTTCTTCGCAGCAGACTTAGTTTTCATTTTAGGCATAGTAGCACCTTATTGTTAAAAAAGTTAATTACAAATGTTTTTTTGTTAAAATAAAAAATAGAACTGCAAATATAACTAAATTCTAAATAATTACCAAAAAAAATAATTAATATGGTGTTTATATTAATTATTTTTCTTAATTTGAAAATATTTAATTAATTGAAAATTTAATCAAATTCTTAGAAGTGTTTTAATTTTTTAATGCTTTATTGTTATTAGGATTTTGGTTTTTATTTTGATTTATATTTGCTTCTAAATTTGATACTTCTGACTTAAATTCTCCATTTGGGAATTTTTGTTTGTATAAATCAATGATTGTTTTTGCATTATCATATTTACTCATAAAAACCAAAACTTCAATTTTACCCAAATACGCTCTTTCCAAATAATCAGAATCATCATAATCATTAATTATGCTATCAAAATATATCAAAGAAGCTTTTGGACTTGTTAATTTTTGGTATAATGTGCCTATTTTATATTCTCTTGCTGCAAGATTATTTCTAAGTTCTTTGATATAAGTGTCCGATTCTTTACTCAAACTATCTTCTGGATAAAGATTTTGAAATTCATTAAAGGCAGTTATTGCTTTTTTAGTATATTCCAAATCTCGCTCAAAACCAGGGGAAAGTTTGTAATAACATAATGCACTTTTGAACTGTGCTTCTTTGACAAAAATACTATTTGGATATAATTTTTTTATCAAATTAAAATTAAATGAAGACATAATATATTTTTCATTTTTATATTCAATTTCTGCCAAATAATATTGGGCATCATCAGCATAACTACTTGCAGGATATTGTAATTTAATTACATCAAAGAATTTTTTTGCATCATAAAGGTTATCTTTGTTAAATAACTCAAGTGCTTCGTTATAAATTTCTTCTACAGACTTATTTTCTATAGATTTTCCTTCCGTACAAGAACTCAAACCAAAAATACTAATAAAACTAAAGGTCAATATTACTAATAAAATCATATATTTATACGAAAATATATCAACTGCATTAATCTGATTTTTTGTTTTTGTGCTTTGCAATTTAGAAATCATAATACCTAATTTAATTTGTAATTTTCTTAACTTTTGAAAAAAAAAAGAGTAAATAAAAAATAATTATTTTATTTAAAATTTTATTTTCTTATTTTGTAACTTGTTAGAAACGACTTGTTGAGATAAATATTATTTTTTAATCAAATTCAATGAATAAAATATGATTGACTTAAATAAATATAGTAAACATATAATACTTACAATTATAGGATTATCAGTACTTTTGGGCTTGGGATTGGCTTATCGTAATATTGTATTAGATAATAGTTTTAGGTTTTCTGCATTGCTTGATGATAGGTATATTTTTAATACAAATGGAGAATCGTTTTCTGATTCAGAAATCAAAGAAATTATCGAAACAAAATATTTTAATAATCATACATTGATTGTAGGTATTTTAGTTGAATTTGTTAGTTTATCTGGAACAAATATCGCTTTTCTGATATTTTTAACTTTAAAAATAACTTTTATTTTTCTGATATTTAAATTTTTCAAAAGATACATTAACGAAAATAAAAGTACTTTAAATGGAATTTTGTTACTCTTTGCCTCTTCTTCTTTTTTCATATCAACTTCCAATTATCTATTAGATATTTTTAGTTTTATCATATTTGGGATAATGTTGCTTTACAAAGCCAAATCTTTTAATACAATTATAAATGCTGATTCCAACTCTAATTATGGTAATTTAATTCACTATAATATTTTCAATGGTTTAATTAATGGTTTTTTGGCATTTGTTTTTTCATATATAAATCCAATAAATATTGTATTAGTGCCGCTATTTGGTATTTCTGGTAATATGCTTAAAAAGAAATATACTCTAACATATTTTATAACATTTATTTTGCTAAATTTGATTTTTTATAGTGTTTATGATTATAATCTTATAAAGAGTTTTGATTTTATTATTGAAACTAATCATTTTGATGTTCCCAACTTATTTATACTCAAAAACTACTTAGGTTTGCTAGTTTTTATGTTCTTATTCTACTATTTGATGATATTCAAAAAATGGAAATCTGGCATAAGTGGCTTGATTAATTTTGAAATATATTATAGTTTGTTGATATTTATTATTCTAACTTTTAATAGCAATTATTTCCTTAATATGTATATATTTACAATGTTATTTGTAGTAATTACTCCTTATATTTCAAATGTTTTAACTTATTACAAAAATTCAGATTCAGAGAATAATAAAGCAATTTTAAACTTTTTCGTCTTATACTTTCTAATTAACTTGTATTTAGTTTCTAACTTTTTTTAATTTATGAAATACAATAAAATATTACTTTCTATATTAATCTTCTGTTTACTTTTAGTTAGCCAAATAAAATTACAAGCATATCCAAAAAGTAAAATGGGGGCATCAATTTCAAGTATAAATGGTGCAGGTTTAAGTTATTTGATGGAACTTGACAATTATTCGGCTGTAACAATTAATGGATTTGCCTATTATAGAGGTGAGGAGCCGCCAAATAAAATTAAAACTTACGGAAGTGTGGGTGTTGGTTATCAATACAACCTTCACAAAAGTGATTTGGGTAGATTATTTCTAAATCCAGGAATGTCTTTTTGGTATTTGGAAAGTAAAGATTATTATTATGTAAAACTTAATGATGAAGTATATAATATTACTAATAATAAATTAAACAGAATATTTAACTTAGGAATTGGAGTAGGTTATGAGTTTGATTTAGGAAAAAGATTTACTCTAATTACAAATTTAGAATATTTCACTCAATATTCGAAGTCAGTAAACTTCTCAAATGTAATTGATAGAAGTCCCAACGGGAATAATTTTACTGGATTTGGTGGTGGATTGATGATACATTACAAGTTTTAATAATTCTTAAATTGTATTATTCCTTTTAATTCTAACCACTAACCACTAACCACTAACCACTAACC
>JBEICW010000340.1:0-4150 GCA_040383785.1 Ignavibacteria bacterium
CCATTATCATTACTAAATTCTAATAAGCATGTATCAATTGGAGAAATACCTTCCCAAGTAATCATAGAATCGCTACCTGCATCAAATATCTCTTTTCCATTTGGATGAGTTAATTTTAAGGTATTAGTATTATTATTTTTATCATTAAAACCACTGTATGTACTAATATTAAATGGACATAAATTAGTTTCAATTTCAAAAAATGCATAATTTATATTTGAATCAATAGGAGTACATTTGAGTGAAATGGTCTTACTTGAATTTTGTTGAATTATGATTGGGTATGTTGTATTTGTAATTTCAAATATCGAAGACCCGTATTTTAATTTAATATCATTAATTGTAATATCCGAGTTGATAGCAGTAAGAGTTACAGTAGTATCTATTATAAGAGGTTTTGAGATTTTTCCAAAAGAAATAAAACTGGGATTTACCATTAAACTTGCTATTGCTTTAGTTGACTGATTATAAGTCGAATTTGATTTTAAAGATTTCAAATTTAATTCTACATTAATATATTTTGAAAAACACTGAATACGACTTTCCCAGCTAATTTCACAAGGTTCATTATTTTCAATTTGTGATATTTTTTCAAATACATTTGTGATTTCTGTTTCATTTTTTACATTTTCAAATACAGTTCCGCCACTTCCAGCTGCAATTCTTGTAAATAATCCACTATAATCTGTAGTTCCTAATAAAACAGTATAAATTGAAATATTATAAGTTTTTGCATCTGCAATTAATTTGGCTTCATTTATATTTAGATTTGGACAGTGTAAATCACTAACTAATATTAATACTTTTTTATCAGTTTTTCTATCTTTTATTAGTGGAACTCCACCAGAAATATCTGAATAAAACATTGTATTGATGTCCACACCTGGGGCGACAGGAATTGTTTTTGCTTTGTCTATTGCAATAGTTTTATTTTTTGTAAAATCTTGCCAAATAGATGCTCTACCATTCATGTATGTTAGTGCAAGTTCATCTTCATTGGGCATATCTAAAAAATTTATCAATCTTTCAGTACCAGCCCTTGCTAAATCTAAATATTTATAAGTGTCAACCATTATCCCAACGGATAATTTTATTCTTCTCGGTGGTTGGCAACTCACATTTGTAATTTTGCGAGGCACTCCATCTTCTGTGATTGATAATTCAGAGACAGATGGGCGGACTTGATTTCCATCTTTATCAAACGCATAAAATTTAGCTTTCATTGTTGGGAAATTGGTAGTATCTATATCAAAAATAGAGATAGATTGCCCAAAAGCAGTGCCTGATATTACCAAAAATAGAATTGCTAAAAGTAGAGTATTTAATTTCATAACTAATTTTCAATTATTTAAATTTATATTCTTGCAATATAAAAAATAAATCTAATTAACCATTTGTGATTTAGTTATTTGGTGTGGATTATGGAAGAAGGGTCAGTGCCATTGACCCTTACAATGAAGAAAGAATATATAACATTATATTCTTAAAGTCTCACCTTTGGGGAGATTTAGTGGGGTTTCTTCAAAGAACTTTTTATCCGAAAATTTCTTGCGATTTCAAAGCAAAGAAACCACCTCTGTCGGCAAGCCGACATCTCCGCCAGCGGAGAACATAAAAAAGGACGGGAGACCCGTCCACTACATTAAAGAAATTAGATTGGCGAGCCACTTGGGTCTACCTAAAACAAAAAAGGGATAGGTCGTGACCTATCCCTACAGAAATGTTGAAATTGTTTGGATTATAATTACTCTTTAATTCCTGCCAAATCTAATATAAATGCGTATTGCAATGCAGTATCTTTGATACGCTCAAATCTTCCAGATTTGCCACCGTGACCGGCTTTCATTTGTGTATGAAGCAGAAGTATATTCTTATCTGTTTTCATTTCGCGTAATTTTGCTACCCACTTTGCTGGCTCCCAATATTGAACTTGCGAATCGTGCAAGCCAGTTGTTACCAATATATTTGGGTAGTTTTGTGCTTTTACTTGGTCATATGGTGAATAACTTAACATATAATCATAATAAGTTTTGTCATTTGGATTTCCCCATTCGTCATATTCGCCGGTAGTAAGTGGAATACTTGCGTCTAACATAGTAGTAATTACGTCAACAAACGGTACTGCTGCAATTACTCCTTTGTATAAATCTGGACGCATATTTAGAATTGCACCCATCAATAATCCACCTGCACTGCCACCCATTGCAAATAATTTTTCATTAGTGGTATATTTTTCTGCAATTAAATATTTTGAACAATCAATAAAATCAGTAAATGTATTTTTCTTCTTTAATAGTTTTCCATCTTCATACCAATGCCTTCCCATTTCTTGGCCGCCACGTATATGGGCTATTGCAAATACAAATCCCCTATCCAAAAGCGATAATCTTGCAACTGAAAAGTAAGCGTCCATACTCATTCCATAACTGCCATAGGCATATAGTAAAGTTGGGTTTTTGCCATCTTTTTTCATACCTTTTTTATATACAATCGAAATTGGTATTTTTGTTCCATCTTCGGCTGTAGCATAAGCTCTTTCACTTTGGTAATCGGCTACATTGTAACCCCCTACTACTTCTTCTTGTTTTAGAAGAGTTTTGGTTTTGGTATCCATATTGTAATCAAACATAGAACTTGGAGTAGTTAGTGATGTATAACTATATCTCAAAACATTAGTATTAAAATCTAAATTGATGCCTGTCATTGCAGAATATACTGGCTCACCGAAGTCCAAATAATGCTCTACTTTAGTTCTTTGGTCAATAACTCTAATTTGAGTTAGCCCCTCTTTGCGCTCTTCTACAACCAAATAATCATTAAATATCTCAATATCCTCCAAAAGCACATCATCTCTATTTGGAATTACTTCAGTCCAATTTTCAATATTTGTAATAGAAGTTGGAGTAGTCATTAATCTAAAGTTTTTAGCTTTATAATTTGTTACAATATAGAATTTATCTTGATAATGGTCAATTCCATATTCAACATCTTTAGTTCTTGTTTGGATAACTTTAAATTCGCCATTAGGTTTGTCTGCATCTAAAAATCTAATTTCAGATGATAAAGTGCTATGTGAACCAATTAAAATATATTTTTCAGATTTAGTTTTTGATATATCAACTGTAAATGTTTCATCTTTTTCTTCATAAACTAACTCATCTTTGCTTGGGTCAGTTCCAATTATATGCTTATAAACCTGAAAATCTCTAAGTGTTTCCAAGTCTTTTTTTCCATAAAAAAATGATTTGTTGTCATTTGCCCATACAATTTCGCCAGAAGTTTTTGGTATTGTTTCCGAATATACTTTATCTGTATAAATTTCTCTGATTTTGATTGTATATTCCCTGCGGCTTACTATATCTTCACTGTAGGCGATAATTTTATTATTACTACTAATCGAGTAATCGCCAAGATTATAATAGTCGTGCCCAGTGGCCAAGTCATTTACATTAATTAATACCTCTTCTTTGGCTTCCAAACTACTATTTTTTCTACAATAAATAGGATATTCTTTACCTTCTTCAAATCTTGAATAATAATAATAATCATTATCTTTGAATGGAACTGAAATATCAGTTTGTTTCATTCGCCCTTTTATTTCATTAAAAAGAGTTTTTTGTTGATTTTTAGTATGGCTTAGCATTTTATCAGTATAATCATTTTCATCATTGAGATATTTGATGACTTCTGGATTTTTTCTATCATTTAGCCAGTAATAATTATCTATTCTTGTGTGATTATGAATTGTTAGTTCTTTGGGAATTTTTTTAGCAATTGGCGGCATCAAATCCATATTATCATCCTTTTTAGAGCATCCTATAAAACTTGTTATATTAATTATAAAAATAAATAGTATAATTTTATTCATTTTAACCTTATTTAGTATATTTTTATTTTTAAAATTTTTGTTTATTATTTTAACAAATTTACTCAAAATTTTTCCATTTTTTTGATAAATTTATTCCAAAACATTAAAGATTTAATTTTATAGTTTAAAATAAGCAAATTAAAATTTCAATTAATTTTTGTTATTTTTATACTATTTCTATGTTATTTTTAAGTTATTTTGTAATTTTGAAGAGCAGCATAATTTACATTTCGCAAAAAGTGTATAATTTTAATTAGAAAATATTCGATTCTTGTATAAATA
>JBEICW010000341.1:0-4143 GCA_040383785.1 Ignavibacteria bacterium
ATTATTTGTTTTAAAACAAAAAAACCGTTTAACTTATGTTAAACGGTTTTAAAAAAATGAAATTTGTAAAATATTTTGATTATGGAATAATCAATAAATTTTTACATTCCAACATTAATACCTATTCTATTGATTAAACCAAATCCTTCTACTCTACTTGGATTAATAGAATAATCAAATGACGCATTTTGGCTTCCACTAACGTATTTTAAACCAATACCAGCAGATAAACCACTATTATCATGTCCAACTGTATAACCAGCTCTGAATGACACTAAATTATCATAAGTATATTCAGCACCAAATACAAATTGCTCTGGTGTATCCGATAATGTTACGAAATCAATTGCACCAATAAGTTTGTTTGTTTCATCTTGATATAAATCTGATGATATACCAGCTCTAAACATCAATGGTATTAAATATGGGTAAGAAACGTATTGAAAATCTATAGGAGCATTATTCAAATCATTATATAATTTGTCAGCGGCATTTAATGCCTGTCCACCCATTTGCATTTCTGTACCTAAATTATGTATCGAAAAGCCTAATTTGATATTTTCAATACCAGTTTGGTACATTGTACCGATATCAAATGCGAAAGTACCTGCAGATAATGTTGAAAATGCATTTCTTACATATTTACCAGTAATCCCAAAAGAGAATTTTTCTGTTAAATTACCAGCTAAAGTTACGCCACCAGAAAAATCATTTACAGAATAAGATGAACCTGTTCCTTCTGGATTTTGTACAGTTGTGATTTGAATATCATTAACACCAAATGAAGTAACACTTGCTGCTATTACATAATCATCACTTAGTCTATATGAAGCTGCAGCAAAGTTATGTGTAAATCCACCGAACCAAGATGTGTAATTTACAGAAACATTTACGTCAGAACCCGTAATTCCGGTTAATCCTGCCGGATTCCAAAATATCGCTGATAAATCATTAGAAACAGCACCGTAAGCACTCATTCCAGATGCTCTTGCACCAACGCCAATCTTTAAAAATTGTGAGCCAGCTGCTCCAATTTTTTGTAAATTATCACCTCTTGATGCACCAATTATAGTTACACCAGTTTCAGCTGCATTAGTTGAATAATTCAATACTATTGCAAAAATGATAACTGCTAATAAATTTTTAAATATTTTCATTATTTATCCTTAGTTAATTATCCAAACATTCTAAAATACTGTCTGAATTTATGTATTTGGTTTTATATTTAATTGGATATTGAGATTGTAAATTATATGAATAAAATTTTATCTCAATATCCTTATTAAATTAGTCATTTTAATTAGTCAATAATTCTAAATGGACCTACAACAACTGAGAATGGTCTTACACTTTCTTCACCATTAGGAGTTCTGATAACTGCTAATAATGTTTGACTTTGTACTCTTAAACCATTTTTAGTTAATAAATCCCATACATCAAATCCAATTTTATCATTTAATCCAGTATCATTAGAATTATGATTTAATGTTTGAATTAAATCTCCTGCAACTGTATAAATTTCAATTGTACATTCTCTTGGTAATCTTGTCAAATATAATTTTGCTTCATAAGGCGATCTTTGACCTTCGTGTGAAATATAATAAGGATTTGGAACAACTGTAACGCCGTTCAACATATCACTTGTATAATTACCATCTGTTGGCTCTCCCCCTTTAACAACAAATTTAGCTTTTGCACCAGGAAGAGGCAAACCTGCAACACCACCATAAGTTTTCAAAGTGATTTTATCACCTGCTTTGAAGTCCTTAGTATTATCATCTACAATTAAATCTGCACTTCCATCAGCAGTTTTTCTTAATGGCCATAATACTGTTTGGCTGTTTGTTCTACCTTTATTTGCAAAATCTAACGCAAATTGAGTTCCACCTAAGTTAACTAAATGTGTAAAATCTAATGGCACACCATCTGCAGTTTTAGTAGATAAATAATATCTGCCTTGCAATCCAGTATAACTAAAATCAGCTTTTGCTACATAATCATCAGAAGTTGATCTTACTACCATATTTGGTACATTGAATGCTGTAATTCTCTTTCTACCATCAAACCAACCATAACTTGAAATATTAAATTTACCTAAGAATTCATTAGCATCACCACCAGAAGATGGAATATTTCTTGGGTCTGGGTACGCTCTACCAATTAATGGTGTTTGTGCACCTGTTTGATTATTTACAAATGGTCTATCTCTCAAGATAGGGAATTCGTAGTGTGGCATTTCGTTACCATTAGAAACTTCTCTTGTTTGACCATTAATGTCTTCAAATGAATATTTCAGTTTATTAGTTACTTTAATATTTAAGTATGGAATATCAAATGTATTAGTTATCGCACCTTTGCTTGATGATAAAGTAACTTTTTCCATTCCGCCAGGTAAAAATTCGATTTCGTATTCACCAGGTCCATTATTGAAACTTGTAAAATCAAAACTTGAGTTTTGTAATAATCCATTTGGATAAATTCCTGTTACATAAATGGATGCTCTTGCAGTTCCAAAATCATTAGTTGCGTCGCTAAAAGGATTCGCAGGAGGAGCTATACTTGTTGTAATAGCTTTTACATTTACATCAACACCCTCTGGAATTGTTAAATCTTCTAATGGTCTATAAATACCACCAAAATGTTCAAATCCATAATCAAATTTTAATTCCATTGTTCCATAAGCTGGGTCTTCCATACCACTTGCATAGCAGTATTTTCTATCTTTAAAATCACCAGTAGTGAAAGTACCGAATACTGGAACTTTTTGCAAACTATTAGGCATACCTAAATCACTTGATTCACCAGTTAAAGTATCAACTATCATTTCAGCTAAATTTGTTAAACTAAAAGTATTTTCAGTTAACAAATTTCTTGTAGATTGACGGCATAAGTCTCTTTCTAAGAATTGGAAACCATCATATAAAGTTGTATTTTTTGTAATATTTTTTAAAGTTACTTGTCTAGCATAAGTTCCAACTTGTGTTACTAATCTTGTAGAGTCATCTTCCACACCTACTGATGTCCATTGAGGTTGGAATTCTAATTCTAAAGTATCACCTTGGAAATTTTGTAATACTCTATCATTATTTAATGGATTAATTTGAATATTATGAATACCGCCTAATTTTGCAACATCAGCTTCAATTAATTCTATTCTTACCTCATTACCTGCCGGAGCAGCTTTAGGTATTAAATCTGCAAAGTTTGGATTACCTATTTGAGCATTATTTAATTTAGGTTCTGTACGTTTATTAACATCACCTTCATCATAAGATAATATTTTATAATAATAATCAACATTATTAATTAATTTCTCTGTTTTTGTAATATCCGCATTAAAATCAATAACACCATCTCTATTGTCATCACCAATATCTACAAATTTCCTACCATTAGTCAATTCACTCATATAAGGCATAATTACATTATTCCTTACTTCTAAACTTTGTTCAAACTGAGGGAAAACTAAAGTAGCAACACCTTGCTGAATAAAACTATAAAGTGAATCTAATACCATTTTGATATGAGTAGTATCTCTCATTTGTGCAGAAATTGGTCTTGGTAATAATACATCTATTACGCCATATACATTTCCATCAGGTAAAGCTACTTTTCTATAAGTGTTCTTTTTGAAAACAGTGTCTGCAATACTTGATTCTACTAATTGAACTTGTGTAACTTTATTACCATTAGCATCTAATGAGTCCCTTCTAATTACTTTGCCACCAGCATCTAAAACAGGTTTTCCTTCAGCATCTAGTGAGTCAACTTTAATTACTGTAACAGCATTAATTTTTTGATAAATTACTCCATTATCTGGTAATGCAGCAAATTGTGCATCTGTAATAGTTTGAGTAATTGGTCTAAAGAACATTGGGTTATAAGGAACTAATGAACGGTTCAATACAACTTTACCAACCAACATTTCTTTAAATAATTTATCATCTTTGCTAACATCAGGTCTATAAGGATATTGACTTCTGTTATTTGGAGCAAATTGTCTAAAATACTCACCCCAAGGTTTACGTGACGAATCTACTTGTGCAATAAAAGGAACAAAAGGCTGATTTGGATAATTTGCAGCTACCAAATTATCAGGAATAGTAAAAATACCTTGTCCAACTCTCATAACTGAAATAGACA
>JBEICW010000342.1:0-4136 GCA_040383785.1 Ignavibacteria bacterium
ACTGAATTTGAAAAATCATTTTTAAATGAAATTAGACCTGAATTATTCACATTGCATTAAATATAATTTGGTTATATCAATTTAATTTATTATATTTGAATAATTAAAAATTACATTTTCTAATAATAAAATATTTACACAAAGGTTATATAAATGAAAAGTCTAAATTTACATAAAGATAAACCACTATCATATAGTGATATAACAAATCTATTATACAATATATATTCAGCATATAGTTATGATGATTTGAAAGGTGAAACATTTGGTAGTGATACTCAAAAATCATTTTTAAATGAATCAATTGATTACATATCGTCATTAACAAATGATATGAGAACTGATTTATTTAATATTGTTAATGATATGGTAAGTAATGGATTAATATCACAATATAATTACTTAGTTGTTGTATGTCTATTGATTGATAAAGGTATTCATTATGATATTAATTCATTACTTAGTCATCCTTCTTATGATAGAAGAAATAAATACAATGCACTAATTACTAATTTACTATTATACAAACCAGATTTAATTAATGATATTGCTGACCATAATCTATATAATGTTCCAGGTTACTTATCAACAAGAGATGAATTTTATTTTATATTATCAAATAGAATTGATATTAAAAAATCAGTTAAGTATATCGTTAATATGCAAGCTTCACATTTAATATATAACACCAAGGGATTGGATTTATATATTAATAGAGTATTGAATATTAATAAACAATTGATTTCTAATAATAAGAAAATTAAGAAATCAAACCTAATGAAATTACAATCAAGCACAATGTATTACGCATTATTATTTGATTATGATTATTATTCTAATAAAATACAATTGAATAAGAATGATGTATATAGCTTCATAAATTTTATATTAAATGAATTTATTAATTATTATAATGTAGATAAAAATAAATACAATACATTAAACCCAGAATATATGTATCATCCTGATTTCAGAGGTGTAATAACAAAATTGTTTAAGCAATATGCTAGTGGTATTAATTTATATAAGATATTAAAATTAAAATTAAATACTTATTGTTATAAAAATTCACAAAGTGAAATACTATATGGTATATTTGGTGATGCAATAATTGATAATTTTAATGTTGATGATATTAAATATCAAATTAATATAATCACTGATGGCTCATCAAACAATAATTTAATAACTAGATATGGGTATAATCTATTCAGTAAAATAGGATGTGATGATATTAGAGCATTTGATAGTAAGAGTAGAATAAATAGTATTATGTATAACGCACCTGAATTAGTTAAGATTATTAGTGATGATAGTAAAGCTAAGATTGTATTAGGAACCTGGAGATGGATTATACGTCAAAATCCAGCATTAGGTGTTGAGGTAGTTAAATTTAAGAAACGTGGTAATTACCTTGATGGTATATTTAAACAATTTCCTGAATTAAAAATTGAGTTAATTAAGAATATTTAATTTGATTACGGTTACATTAAATGAAAATAAATAATAAATTATTAAAATATAATTTGGTTATGTAAAATATTTTTCTTATATTAGTATTAGTTAAAGTTACATATTTCTAAAAACAATTATTTATATTAAGAGGTTACATTATGGGTTACACTCATTATTTTAAACAAAAAAGAGCATTAACAAAAGACGAGTATAATGCAATCAAAGAAGCAACTAAATCAATCATCAAACAAGCTGAAGCTGATGGTATTAAGATATGTAATGGCTCCGGAGATGGAGAACCAGAGATTACATCTAAATTCATATCATTGAATGGTACTAACTACAATGATGAGTCACATGAAACTTTTTATATTCAGAAAGCACACCTAAAAGAATTTAACTTTTGTAAGACAGCAAGAAAACCTTATGATGATGTTGTTACATCAATATTACATTTTATTAAATTTAATGTACCTGGTGCATTTGATATTGCATCTGATGGTGATGATGAGGCAATTGATTTAGTTAAATATAAATTTGAGGTTGTGAATGAATAAAACTGATGAACAAAAAAGAGAATATAATAGATTATATAATTTAAAAAACAAGCATAATAGGGCTGAGTATGATAAGAAGTATCAATCTGAAAATAAAGATAAGATTGTTGCATATCAAAAAGAATACTATGAAAAGAATAAAGCTAAGATTAGCAAACAAGCCCAACGTAGATATATGAAGAAAATAGGATTAATCTCATAAATATAATTTGGTTTATTCAGATATATTTTGTATATTTGTATTGTAATTAAGTTACATTATTCAAAATAATAAAATAAATACAAAGGTTATATTATGTCAAAGGCAAAGAAATTAAAAACATCTGATGTGTTATTATCAACTAATAGATATTTAGAGATAATAAATAATTTAGAAATCAATGATAAATTAAGATTAGTAATTAATGAGTTTATTAAATTACATATATTAGATTATAATATATATCCAAAAGAACAATATTTATATGTTGGTAATATGTCAGCAGTTAGATTTAGAGGTAACTTATCTTATATAATAGATAATATTAATAAGGTAGGATTAATTGATGAGATACAATATTTCGTTGATTGTAAAGGTATTAAAGAATAAAGGAAATAAATATATGAATATATCAAATATTAATATTAATGATAGTGATGATATTATAGATATAAGTATCAATGATACTGAAATTAATACTGAACCAGCTGATGTATCACCAGAAACATTAAGTGATACAATTGAGCGGTTAAAGAGTGAAGGTAAATTAACTGTAACAAATAAGAAAAAAGAGAAACCAGAAACAAAAGAGCAATGGTTAAAGAAAATAAAATACGATAGTGATTTATTTGTTAAAGAATTTGATATGTATAATGAGTTAACTGATGATGAGTGGTTACTCGTAATCAAGGAGGCACCAATAACAATTAAGAAATACATTGAATTAGATGTTGATTATTTTGATTTAGAATATCTAATATACAAGATACCTGAAATAAAAATAATAATTATGAATTTAGATTAGATTTTTTATTTTGTTTAGATAATTATATGTATATAATATTATACATTAATTAAATAAGGGTATTGAAATGACAGATAGACAGCTAAGGGAAATAATCATTGAGGAATTAACGGATATTTTAACCGAGGGTATATTCGATGATATTAAAAAAAGTGCATCAGATGCTACATCCAAATTAAAGGATTTGTTTATATCTAAATCTGATAAAGGTGAAGAATTAAAAAAGAAAAGTGATGATATTATAAAATCAAGTGGCGATGCACTATCATACTTTAATGATTGTAAAAACGTAATAGAGAAAGTATATAAAGAGCTTATTAGAATTAACGCTTTGAAAAAACAGGGCGATAAATATATATGCACCTATGATGAAAATAGTGAATATTCCACTAAGGACATCAATGAATATTTGACCAAAATGTATTATGAAATTCGTGGATTAAGTAAACCTATCGAAAATGCAGACAGTGATATAATTGATATTATTAGAAACTTATTTATAAAATATAATGAAAGTATTAGAAAACAAATTATCAGTAAGAATGTGGGAAATGAGATTACTAGTCCAGCTACATTTGAGGATGTTGAGGATATGTTAGTTGATTTAAAAAATCAACAGGCGAAAGAGCGTAAGGAAAGGGAGGAAAGAGAGAAAGAAGAAGAAGATTATCAAAAAAGACGCGCAGCAGCAAAATATGGTATTAAAGAATTAAAAGATGGTTTAACATTAGATGATATAAAAAATGATTTTCCTTGGTTATTAAAATTTAAATCAGGTGAAGAGGCACATAGAGATGCAATAATAGGTTTAAAGGGAGACACTATAAAGTGGTATAGTGGAACATGTTATGTTGATGAGTGGCCAGAGGGTATATTTGATGAGGGTAAATTTCATGGTAGAATTTGGACTGGTGGTAAATGGATGCCAATGGTAAACAACATCAATTATAAAGGCGCCAACTCTGAATGGGGTTCATCTTCAACCTGGGCTGATAATACGAGTAAATTGTATGGTAAAGACAAGAAGTATCGTGATCCGGAACATGAAGCCGATGAATATGCCGACCAGATGGGTAGATAATAGAAGAGCAACTTATTATAATATATAAAATATTTAATA
>JBEICW010000343.1:0-4131 GCA_040383785.1 Ignavibacteria bacterium
ATCCAGACACAATATAATTGGCGGTATCTGCATAATTTCCAATTTTCTCTACTTTATATTCATATTCGACATTTTTTTGAGCAGTTGAGTCAAAATAATAGTTTATATTGCCAATAGAATTAGATATTACTTTAAACTCATTTTCATTTAATAATTTTCTATAAATTTTATAATCAATAGCGTTGGAGTCATTATACCAAAGTAATTTTATATCATATTTATTACTTGAATTATCACCGGTTGTAAGCCAAACGGAATTTAATCTTACTGTATGGTCTTTTACTAACTGACTATTTGTTGTAAAAGGTATATTAATTAATATAAGTACAAAAACAAATTGCCTACTAAATATTTTTAGTAAGCAATTATTTAATTTGATTTTTATTATTTTCGTATATATTATTTTTTTATTCAATTTAAATAGTTTTTATTCTTTTATAACTTTACCCTTGGTTAATAAACTATTATTATTATCAAATATTGTAATAAAATAAACACCTTTGGGAATTTTTGTCATATCTATTTCCAAATCATATATATTTCCAAAATATTCAAAATTATTAATAATTTGACCAATCATATTTTCTATTTTGATATTATAATTATTTGCAAATTTTATATTAATAATATCATTTTCAAAAATACCTAAATTATAGACATTAATTTTAGAATATGTTGGATTTGGATAAAAAGTAAAGTTTAAAGTTTCAGTAATTAAATTTTCTTCAATACTTGTATTATTATTAATTGTAAAAGTATATGCCTCAGACCATAAAGATGAATGATTATCCACAACTGCCTGAACTTTCCAGAAATATCTGACTCCAGTTTCTAAATCAGATTGGCTTAAATCAAATTCATTATTTAAAACATTATTAATTTTAAGTATTACATTTTCAAAATTATCAACATTTGAAATTATTATTCTATAATTGTCCAAAGTCATAGTATTATTTAAACCTTCGTAATTCCATATTAATTTCAAATCATTTTTGTCTAATTGGGTTTTATTTTCTGGTAAAATTAATTTTGCAATTGGTAAAATCTTACTTTCAGAACACACAATAAAATTGCGTGTTTTGCTCCATTCTGATTGTATATTACCAGCCACCGAAGCTACTCTCCAATAATACTCTGAATCATTATTTGGTAAGTACAACTCTTTATTATCAGACTCTAATATTGTATCCAATATGATAGAAGTAAAATTATCAACTAAACTAACTTGTAAATTATATTTATAATTTAAGGAATTTTGTGTAAACCATTTTAAATTAACCAAATTAGTAGATAATACTTCATTATTATTTGGCAAAATTAAACTTGGTGTAGTGAGTACATTTACTGCTCTTGTTTCAAAATACCACAAACTGCTCCATTCGGTTATTCCGTGTTGAGAATTAGATTTTATTCTCCAAAAATATTTAGAAGTAAAATCTAAATTATTTAATATTATCGAATTAGTGTTAAATATAGTAGTATCCAAAACCAAATTATTTGAAGAAATCAAATTAGTATCTGTTGTTTTATATATTTCTAATTTTTCAAAATCACTACCCGGGTTTTTAAACCATTCTAATTTTATAACATTATTTAATTTAGTTGAGCCATTAGTTGGTAAGTATTGTTTTGGAATAGCAATTTTAGTTTCAAATTTAAAAAACTCAGACCAATTACTATAATTTTGTAAATTTTTGGCTCTCACTCTCCAATAATATACTTGATTAAATTTTAAATTTTCAATATTGATTTCAGTTGTTTCTAACGTATCATGATAGAAATATTTAAATTTATCTAACGTATCAATATATAATTCAAAATAATAATTCATAGCTCCAGCTGTATTAAACCAAACAAATTTATAATTAGTTGTTAAAAATTTAATGTCATTATCAGGAAATCTTAAAATTGGAGAACTTAGTTTTGTGGTAAATTTTAAAATTGTAGAAAATTGACTGGTATATTGATTTCTAATAGATTGCACACGCCAATAGTAAGTTTTATTTGTTTCTAAAGCTTTATAGTTATATTCAGATTTGGTACTAACTACTTCATCAACTAATTTAACACTAAAATATTGGTCTAAAGATACTTGAACTCTGTAAGATAGAGCACCAGCAACTCTTGTCCATTCCATAAAACCTGTAGGATTTACAAAATATGCATTATTTTCTGGGTTTTTAGGAACTGGTTCAGCAATAATAGTTTTAAATTTGAATGTATCTGACCATCCACCGATATTAGTATCATTCAAACCTCTAACTTTCCAGTAGTAGTCTTGATAATTTTCTAAGTTTGAGATGGTATAGTTTGTTGATTTGATTACTGTATCTATAATTATATTTGTTCTAAATAATGAGTCTTTAGATAATTGAATCTGATAGTTTTTTGTATCTAATAGTTTATCCCATATTAAATCTGTATTTATAGCAATGCCTTCGGCTTTATCTTTTGGTAAACTCAAATCAACTTTACCCAAGATAGTCATAGATGCTAAAACTATTTCTCCTTCATCTGGTATATTTGCAACTAAAGACTTTATACCATCTACATAATTTGTTAATATTTTTTCAAACCCTCCCACTGATTCTTTATTTCTATAGAATACATAAATTGAGTCACCAGGAGAAAAACCTATTATATTTTTTGTATCAATTGTAATTTGATATTTCATTTTAGATATATTTGGACTTTTTTGGATTACGTATCTAACTGGCATTACTTTTAGGGGTGTTGCAACATCTAAAAATACTGCATTATGAGCTGTATAAGGATATCTCATCACAGTTACCTCGCCACTTCCTTCCAAACTATCAACTTTTAAATTTATATTAGTATCATTTTGAGCATCATTAAAACTATAACTATTTATTTTATTTACATTTAAGATTTTAAAATCCAAATCATAAATATACCTATATGCACGATAAGTAGGGTTATTTTGGTTAAATACCATATCAAACAAAATATCTTTATTTTTATTAACTTCTACTTGTCTTTTACCAAAACTAATAAAAATATTACCATTATTCAATTCTTGTACACTTCCCATAAATGAAATATACATATCTGGAGTCATTCTAAATTCCCATACTTTAGTCGCTGTTTTATTTAATTCATCAACTTTATATTCTACTGCTCTTGAATATTTTTCAAAGCAATCTTTTAGATTTCCATTATCAAATAATAGTATATTACCATTTGACATTCTAACAGGTGTATGTTGAGCTGAAAAGCCCCAGTTACCATCATCATCAGTATCGTTTATAAAATTAAATTGATTATTTTTACTTTGTTTGCCACCCATTCTCCACATTATGGCACCAGTAGATCTATTTATTTTTATCAATTCATCAAAACTTCTACATGAAATAATAATATTGCCGTCTGTATCATAAATAATTGAATTTATGTGAACATAATCTATTGACTTTTGTGTTAAATCCATTTTTTTATTTGCCTCTGTAACGTCTAACTTATCAAAAGTATCCCACTCCCATATTAAGTTTTTATTTTTATCTATTTCTTGAATAGTATGACCATATATAGTTGCTTGTTCTTCACCACCAGCTACTTTCAAACTCATATTTATTAATTTGGTGTAATTATTATATAATAAAACTGTACCATCATCTTTCATTTGAATATCATGAAAATCAGTATTTTTGCCTTTTTTACATTTAAAAGTATCCAAAACATTCAAATTTTCATCTAAAATTATAAAAGCTTTTTCATAATGACTAAAATATGAAATTTTACCGTTTTTATGTATTTTGAAATCAGAACCATTACTTAAATTTTTCCATTTTTCAGGTGTTGTTACCATACCATAGTTATCATAAATTGACGCATCCATTAAATTACTTCCTACAAATGTAACCCCTGGTGAAGGTTTGTTTAATACCAAAACCTCTGATGTTGGAAAATCTTTAGCAAATGTCTTAAATGTATAAATATTAATTACTAATGCAAATAGTATAAATATAGTAAAATTTAGTTTTTGGTTAAGTTTCATAATTTGTCTTTATTTTCAACTTAAAAATCTTTTAAAGTTATTTGTCTAATTTTAAAATTTTAATAAAATAATTAATAGTTTTAATAGAATTTGTATTATTAAAATTAATTAAATAA
>JBEICW010000344.1:0-4115 GCA_040383785.1 Ignavibacteria bacterium
AAACTATTTAATATTTAAAAAAATGTTTTCCAATTTTTTTTATTAATTTTTAAAAGAATCTATCATTAACAACTTATTCTAATTCACTTGTTTTTATTCCACAATCCAATGTAATTTGTCTTTTTTTTCGTATATTTGCAATCATTAAAAATTAATCAATAAAATTATTAATTATGAATTTGAATTTGAGATTGATTCATTAAAATCGCACCTAAAACATTGAAAATTTATAATATAATCATTTAAAATACAAAATGTCACTTTTTGAAAGAGAAAAAATAGTAAAAGCACCTCTTGAAGAGGAGATGCAAAATTCCTACTTAGACTACTCAATGTCGGTAATTGTTTCGAGAGCATTACCAGATGTTAGAGATGGTTTAAAACCAGTACATAGAAGAATTTTATTTGCTATGCAAGAATTAGGTTTAGCACCTAATAAAGCACATAAAAAATCTGCAAGGTTAGTTGGGGAAGGATTAGGTAAGTATCACCCACACGGTGATTCATCGGTTTATGAAGCAATGGTTCGTTTGGCACAAAGTTGGTCTATGAGATATCCACTTGTAGATGGTCAAGGTAACTTTGGTTCTGTTGATGGTGATAGTCCCGCTGCAATGCGTTATACTGAAACAAGACTTTCTTTTATTGCAACTCAATTATTAAAAGATTTAGATAAAGATACCGTTGATTGGAGACCTAACTTTGACGAGTCATTAGAAGAGCCAGCTGTATTGCCTTCTATATTGCCAACATTGCTAGTAAATGGTTCTAATGGTATTGCCGTTGGTATGGCTACAAACTTGCCCCCACACAACTTAACTGAAGTTGTAAAAGCAATTTTAGCAACTATCGAAAATCCTGAGATTACTGTTGAAGACTTAATGAAAATTATTCCTGCTCCTGATTTTCCAACAGGTGGTATAATTTATGGTTATCAAGGTGTTAGAGATGCCTACATGACTGGTCGTGGTAAAATTATACTTAGAGCAAGAGCAGTTATTGAAGAAAACGAAAAAGGTTCTAAAAAATCAATTGTAATCACTGAAATTCCATATCAAGTAAATAAAGCTAATCTAATTGAAAAAATTGCTCACTTAGTAAAAGACAAAGTTATAGAAGGAATTAGTGACCTTAGAGACGAGTCGGACAAACAAGGTATGCGTATAGTAATCGAAACTAAACGTGATGCAATTGATACAGTAATTTTGAATTCACTTTACAAACACACTCAAATGCAAGTTACATTTGGTGTGATTATGTTAGCACTTACAGGTGGTCGCCCTAAAGTATTTAATTTAAAAGAATTAATTCAACATTTCATTGCTCATAGAGTAGATGTAGTTGTTAGAAGAACTAGATTTGAATTAGATGCTGCAGAAAAAAGAGCTCATATATTAGAAGGTTTTATTATTGCTTTGGATAACTTAGATGAAGTTATCAAAACAATTAGAGCATCTGCAGATGCAGTAGAAGCTTCTGCTCAATTAATTGCAAAATTTTCTTTATCAGAAGTTCAGGCAAAAGCAATCTTAGAAATGAGATTACAAAGATTAACTGGACTTGAAAGAGATAAAATCTTAAATGAGTATAAAGAAGTAATTAAAACTATTGAAAGATTAAAATCAATTTTAGCAAGTACTGATTTACAAATGCAAATTATTGCAGATGAACAAACTGAATTACTTTCCAAATTTGGTGATGGTAGAAGAACTGAAATCGTTTATGATTCTAAAGACTTTAATATTGAAGATATTATTGCAAATGAAGATGTAATCGTAACTATTTCGCACAAAGGTTTGATTAAACGTACAAGACTAATTAACTACAAACGCCAAAATCGTGGTGGAAGAGGGCTAAACGCTGCTCCTACAAAAGAAGATGACTTTGTAGAACACGTTTTCCAAGCCTCAACTCACCATTTCTTATTGTTCTTTACTGATCAAGGTAGAGTTTATAAAATCAAAGTTTATGACATTGGTGAAGCATCGCGTAATGCAAAAGGTAGTTCAATTGCAAATTATATCCAAAAATTACCAGATGAAAAAATTACTGCTTACCAAACAGTACAAGAATTTAAAGAAGACCATTATGTAATTATGATTACAGAAAATGGTACCATCAAAAAAACTGAATTATCTAACTTCGCTAATGTTAGACAAAATGGTATTATCGCTATAGGACTTAACGAAGGCGATAAAATGATTGGTGCAGAAATTACAAATGGCTCTTATGAAATTATTATCGCTTCTCAAAAAGGACTTGCTTGTAGATTTGTTGAAAGTGATGTAAGACCAATGGGTAGAACTGCTGCTGGTGTTAGAGGTATTAACTTATCGAAAAATGACAAAGTAGTTTCTATGGTTGTAATCAAACGTTCCGATGAACAAATTATCGTTGTCAGCGAGAAAGGTTTTGGTAAACGTACTAAATTTGAGGATTTCAGATTAACAAGTAGAGGTGCCAAAGGTGTTATCTCTATGAACTTAACTGATAAAACTGGTGATGTAGTTTCTATGATGCCAGCTACAGATAATCAAGATTTAGTCGTAGTTACTACAAATGGTATATTAATCAGACAATCATTAAAAGATATTAGAGTTATAGGTAGAAATACTCAAGGTGTGAAATTAATTAGATTAGACGACCAAGATGCAATCGCTGGTATTACAACTGTAACTCACGAGGAAGACGAAGAAGAGGAAGAATTTGACGAAAACATAACATTAACATCTACTGATGCAAATCAAGATGGTTTATATGATCAATTATAATATCAATGTTATTAATTTCTAAATTTCCTTTCATTCTATCTCCTTTAATTCTATAAATTACTGAAATATCATAACCCCAAATCTCATCAATTTGGGGTTATTTGTATAATAAATACTTATTTTTAAATTTTTAATATTTTTAATTAACTTGTATAATTCATTAATATATAATATATTTAGTAAATACATATTGCGAATCATTATCATAATAAATTTATTTTTAATGAGCAATTATTCTAATGCCCAAAACATTACATTTTCTAAATTTTTATATAATCAAGAGGAGATAATTCCAACTGAAATAGATACATTAAACCAAGATGAACAAGAATTATTAGAAATTGAAAAATTAGATGAAAGTGATATAAATAATGAAAATCTTGATTCTTTAAAAGATAGTGATACGATTAGTGTAAGTCCTTCAAAGTTACACGGTAGAATTTGGGTTTTAGATAATTTCAGGAACACAACCTACAAATCTTGGAATAAACGTGACTTATTAAAGTATAATTATGCTGGTTTGACTGACTTGGTAAATTTAAGTCTGCCAACATACTCTCGTCATTTGGGTTACTTCGGTCAGTATAATAATTTTAGTTTAATGGGTTCAAATGGATTCAATTCATTATGTATCAACTCTCGCGATATTAGTAATTTAAGTTTCAATTCAATTAATTTAGAAATGTTTTCACCAGAAATGGCTGAAAATATTGATTTTTATACTGGTTCAGATGCAAGTATATTAAGCAATAGAGGTGGTAGTGTAATTAATTTACAGGAAGCTGTTTTTAATACTAAAACTCCATTTACGCGCTTTTGGTTTCAAGATGCAGTTACAGACTTTGTGTCTTTTGATGGGTTAATTAGCCAAAATTTGGACTCAAATTCTAACTTTTATTTTGGTTTCAAAACTCAAACTTCGAATGGAATATTTGCTAATACTTGGGTAAATTCTTGGAATATTCGTTCTGGATATAGAATTAATTTTGATACTCTTTCTTCACTATCAATTCAATATCTATTCAATAATCATGGATTAGGATTAAATGGTGGTGTCGATTTTGAAAATTCACAAACTCCATATTCATCTTTGGGTGCTGTTCCAAATTTTGCTGGTATGAACGAAAGGACATTTAGAAATGATTTGAGTATTACTTATTCAAAAGTTTTTAATGATAATAGTGCTCTTACTTCCAATATTTATTATACAAATAGTGAACTTCACCGTCAATTACCAGATGTATTTTTAGATATTAATGAAAATAACAAAAACAAACAAGTTAGTAATATTTTTGGTTTTAATAATAAGTATGAACTCCAGTTATTTAAGGGGCTTATACTCCG
>JBEICW010000345.1:0-4110 GCA_040383785.1 Ignavibacteria bacterium
CCTCTAAAATCTACACCACTTAAATCAATATCACTTAAGTCAACTTTACTCAAATTTACATTTCTTAAGTTAAACAACTTAATATTTGTTTGATTTGCTACTGTTTTTAATTCTAATAATTTTAATCTTGTAATTTTTTTCATTATATGCAAATCTACGATATCATCAAAAGTTTTTAATGTAACTAATTTCATAAATTCATTTACTCTTTACCCCTCAATGCTTTCCAAGATTATCTCGGAAATGTCTTTTACTTTTACGTTATCTACTTCTTTGGCTTTAACTCCATCGCTAATCATAGTCATACAGAATGGACAATTTACTGCTATGGTTTCAGCACCAGTAGCCAATAACTCTTCAGTTCTTTCTATATTTACACGCTTGCCTTCGGTTTCTTCCATAAACATCTGAGCGCCCCCCGCACCGCAACAGAAACCTTTGTCTTTACTTCTCGCTGGGTCTATTACATTTAATCCTTTTACACCTTTTAGAACATTTCTTGGCTCTTCGTAGATATCGTTTAGTCTGCCAATGTAACAAGAATCATGATAAACTACATTTAGTGATTTTTTAGTTTCTTCACTAACTTGGATTTTACCCTCATTTATTAATTGGTCGATAAATTCAGTATGGTGAATTACCTCGTAATTTGCACCAAATTGAGGATATTCATTTTTTAATGTATTAAAACAGTGTGGGCAAGTAGCTACTATTCTATTGAATTTGTATTGACCCATAGTTTCTATGTTCATTTTCACGTAGCCATCTGCCAAGTATTCGTTTCCGGCTCTACGCGCAGCATCGCCATTACAGTTTTCTTCTTTACCCAAAATTGCAAAATCAATTCCAGCTTTTTGCATTAATTTACTGAATGCTACAGAGATTTTTTTGCTTCTATCATCAAAGCTGCCAGCGCAGCCAACCCAGAATAACACATCAAATTCACCTTTGTTCGCAGCTTCTTCGATACCCAAACCTTCTGCCCAATCTGCTCTTTCAGAAGTTGGGAAAGCCCAAGGCGAAGAGTTATTTTCAATATTAGTGAATGCTAATTGTAATTGTGGTGGAAATTCCGCATCCATCATCACAAGTGAACGTCTCATACCCAAAATTGCTGGCACGTGTTCGATATTCACAGGACACTCTTGCATACAAGCCGAACAAGAAGTACATTGCCATAATGCTTCTGGATTTACATAATCACCGATAAGTTTTTTGTTTAATATCTCATTTTCTGCTTCAGTTAATTCTACTTCTGGATTTTCCTTTTGTTTAATCATAATCGGAGCAACGTCCATAGTGCGATGTCTGATTTGTACCATTACTTCGCGTGGGTCAAGTACTTTACCTGTAACATTCGCTGGACACACCGAAGTACATCTACCGCATTCAGTACAAGTATATGAGTCAAGTATAGTTTTCCAACTAAAATCTTGAATATCTACCACTCCAAATTTTTCGATACCTTCTTCTTCAAAGTCAATTTTATCAAGTGCATTAGGAATATGTAAAGACGAGAAATAAACATTGATAACAGAAGTTAATACATGTAAGTGTTTAGAATATGGCAAGTAATTCATAAATGATAAAATCAAAATGATATGCACCCACCAAAAAATATTATAAATCAAAGGAGCAGATTCTGGTGATATACCCATTGCAATTATTTCAGCAACTGGACGAACTGCAAATCCACCATCAGCATTCATTGCAATAGCAGCAGAATTTTCAATCATTAATGATGTTACAATTGAAAATATTGTTGCCAAAATAGCACCAGCTTCAATTGCCTCGTGTTTATCACGTTGAAGTCTTTTTACTTTCAAAATATATCTGCGATACATTGCCGTAAGTACTAAAACCATAATCAAGACTATAAATATATCTGTCAAGATTGTGATAACCGAAAAAATTGGACCCAAAAAGCTAAATATATCAACAAATCCAAATCCTGAGAAAATAGAATTAGTAGCAGCAAAAAGTAAAATCAAAAATCCCCAAAAAATACCAGCGTGAACAGGTCCCGCAGCTTTATCGCGTAAGATTTTCTTTTGTGCGATTGCAATTATAAAAGTTTGTTTAATTCTTGCACCAATATTTTCGAACCTTTTGTTATCAGGTTTTGCTAATTTTAAGAAAGAAATTAGTCTTAAAGCATTTTTTGTAAATAGAGCGATTGCTGCCCCAAATACCAAAATGAATATAATATTTTTTATACCGAATTCCATATAACCACTTAAATTTAATTATTAATATCTTTTTAGTCTTATTTAAATAGAAAAAATTATCTAAACGCAATAATTTCCAATATGCAATTTAATAAATAAATAGGAAATAGGTATATTATTTCCATTAATCAAGCAAATTTTTCCTTATTTTTGCTTATCTTTTTTCACATTTTTGGATTTTATGTACGGACTATACATCCATATTCCTTTTTGCACAAAGATTTGTCATTATTGCGACTTTTTTGTAGATAAGAATGTAGGCAATATTGATAAATATGTGGACTACCTTTGCAAAGAGATTGATTTGTTCTTTATGAATGAAACGAATTATAGTCAGTATAATAAATCTAATTTGGATACTATATATATAGGTGGTGGCACTCCTTCGTTATTATCACCTACACAACTCGAAAAAATCACTACAAAAATTCGCAGCTACTACACTTTATCAGAAAATTTAGAATTTAGTTTTGAATCTAACCCTGGTTCTATTACATTAGAAAACTTGATTGAATATCGGAATCTTGGTGTAAATCGCATTAGTATTGGCGTTCAGTCTTTTATCAAACGAGAACTTGGTTTTTTGAAACGAAGCCATTCACCCAAAGGTGCAATCAAAGCAATAGAAAATGCACATAAAGCTGGATTTGATAATATAAATTTAGATATGATTTTTTCTATACCGGAGCAAAGTTTAGAATCTTGGAAATACAATTTAGATATGACTTTGTCCTTAGGTACTAATCATATTTCAGCATATTCACTTATGTATGAAAAAGGCACACCTTTATATAACGATTGGCAAAAAGGCAAAGTTACAAAGGTAAGCGATGATGATGATGCGAAGTTTTATCTTTATACAATAGAGCGTAATGCAGAAAATGGCTTTGGACAATATGAGGTTTCTAATTTTGCTCGTGAACAAAAGTATTGCAAACATAATCTTGGTGCTTGGCAATCTGGTGAATATTTTGCTTTTGGTGTTTCATCTCATGGGAATTTGGGAGATTATAGATTTAATAATTTTAGCAATCTAAATAAATATTATGAATTGTTAGATTCAAACAAATTACCATTAGAAAATAATATCTTTCATACTAATTTAGAACGCTTTACTGAAAGAATTTTTCTTGCAATTAGAGCAAATGGATTAGATTTAGAAAGACTTCAAAAAGACTATAATCTAAAAAGTGAAGATATTAAGACAATTTTCCAAAATCCAAAAATAAAAACTTTAATAGATAATTCTTATTTGATTTATCGTAATAACTCTCTATCACTAACTGGAAAGGGTTATGCCATCTGCGATTCTATTACTTTTTTACTAACCGAATTATTTGAAGAAATATTTAAAACAATGTATGATTGATATCCAGTTGTTAATACAGCAATTGATTTACCAATAATCAGCAAAGTTTATAGTTTTTGAATTGTTAAGATTGTGTTAAGATTTGAATTGGGTTAATTTACGTAAAACATAAAATAAATAGTATTTATATGTATTTTTGAATATTTTAAATGCAATTATTTGTTAAGATTGTGTTAATTTTTTGTTTACAAAACTTTACATAGCAATAATGTGATACATTTTTTTTAAATTTGATAAGTTGTAAAATAAATTCTGTAAAAATAAAGTTGTAAATTAAATTTTGTTTAACTAACATGAGTTCAATGTGGAACAATATTTTGTCTTCGTTGCAATACTAATTGTATTGGCAATAATTGACCTAACGGTAGGTGTAGCCAATGATGCTATAAATTTCTTAAATGGAGCCATAGGCTCAAATGCTGCAAAAATGAAAACAATTCTCATTTTTGCATCTTTAGGTATTTTGGTTGGTGTAACTTTTTCGGCAGGTATGATGGAAGTAGCACGTAAAGG
>JBEICW010000346.1:0-4089 GCA_040383785.1 Ignavibacteria bacterium
AGTGCAAAATTATGAAAAAAAATCATAATTTTTATAAAAGTATTAATATTAGTGCTTTTATTAAAAATATACTAATTCTATGTATATTTTATTTTTTTACTTTTCAATCATCTTACGCTCAGCTTAATAATGATAAGTTGAAAAATGATAAGATAGACAAAGACAAACTAACTGAACAACTCAATAATAAGCCATTTACTTTTATGGAAAATAAAGGGCAGTGGCCAGAAGAAGTATTATTTATGGCAAATACTAAATCACTTAGAGCGTGGATTACAAAAAAAGCTATGGTTTTTGAGCAATTTGAGGAAAACAAAAATGCATCTAATAATCCATTTGAAGATACTTTACGTAACAAAGAAATCAAAACTCACGTTACTGGTTTGGAATTTGTAAACCCAAAACAAGTAAAAGTGCAAAAATTTAATCCAATCATTACAAAATACAATTTTTTGATTGGTAATGATGAATCAAAACACGCAAAAGATGTAGCGGCTTACGAAAATGTGAAAGCAGAAAATATCTATGAAGGTATTGATATGAAATACTATTTTGATAATGGCGAATTGCGTTATGATTATATAGTTAAGCCCAATGCTGACCCAAATCAAATTGAATTAGAAATTAAAGGTGGCGATAGTTTTAGAATAGTCAATGGCGAACTAATAATTGAAACTTCGCTAAATCCAGTTATCAAAAAAGAGCTATTTGCTTACCAAAATGATAAATTAGACAAAACCAAAAAGAACAAAGTAAATTCAGAATTTACCTTAAACGGCAATAAACTAAAATTCAACATCGGTAACTACGATAAAAGCCAAGAATTGATTATTGATCCTTTGACTTCTGCTGGCATTTTTAGACCTAATAACCGTGGTTATATAATAAATGATTTACATATTGACCATAATAATTACTATTACTGTGTAGGTAGTACAATTAGTCCAAAATTCCCTGGGAATTACTATAGTTTAACTATTGTTGGAGGAAAAGATGTGGTGCTTTCTATGTGTACAAGTAATTATACTTTGTTAATGACTACATTTATTGGTGGAGTTAACGATGATGAAGGAACCGCTATTGAAACTGGTATTTATAGTAACTCTGATTATATTTATATTACTGGTTTCACTAAGAGCAGCAATTTTCCTGTAGATAATGTCAATAATAACTTTTATAATAATAATTTATATGGTGATGTGAGTACATTTTTTTCTGTTTTTGAAGTCATAGATAATACTGGTTCATTTTCAATAAACAAGTTATATTCTACTTACTTAAAGAATTCGAATACATCCCAATCATATTTAGATAAAGCTGATATTAAAGTCAATAATAATGGAACAGTCTATATATCTACTAATACAAATACTTCAATTACTCCTTCTTTTGTAGACTTTAATCAAATTACAACACAAAATCATTCAAGTTCTGCTTCAAATATCAAAGGTTGCTTATATGGATTTCATCCATATAGAACAGGAACAATTTTAAATTATAATTGTATATTTTCCTCTTTATTTTCAGGTGATAACTTTACAACTGTTAATTCATTAGATATTGATAATTATAATAATCTTTATATCGGTGGTATTTCTAAAGGTACTGCAAGTTCAATAAATTTAACTTCAAACTCTTATAAAAATACCCAAACAACAGCATACATAGGGTACAAATATGTTTATCTAACAAAACTTAATTTTAACATTAATTTAAATATATTATACAATTCTATCTTGTTCGAAGAAACTGTAAATACTTCTGAGGAAATACAAGTCAATGATGTTTTATATTATAACAATAGAATTGTTATAGCTGGTTCAAATCATAAAGACAATAATTTAGCTTTTGTAAATGCTTTTGACAATACTAGGTCAATGATTAATTCATCAAAACAAGAGGCTTATTTATCAGTTATTGAATTAAATAGTCAAAATACTAATGATTTAGTTTATTCCAGTTATTTTGGTGGAACAGAGGTAAATAATAAATACATTGGTTCCGTAATAAATGATTTAGACTATGACCCAGTTTGTGATAAAATTATCTTTATAGGCACTACAATTTCCGAATTAACTGGTTTTCAAGGCACATTAGACCCTTATTTAGCATTTTATTATCTTAATGGTCAAAATACTTATAATTCATTAGTTGGTTCTGTGAAAATCAACTTAACTGGAGTCAATACTTTATTTGAATTAGGCTATGATATTGCAGATGGCTTTGTTCAAGAGGAATTTGGAAAAGCAGTAGTGTTTAACAAAATGGACAGTAAATTATTTTGTTTTGGACAAGGAAATGAATTTGTAATGTTTAGGGATTATAATGTTGAAAATTGTACAACTGAATGTCCATGTCCTATCAATAAAGATAGTTGGTTATCTTTAACTGGTGTAAAAGGAGAATCGCCATGCTCTGCTGATGAGTGTAAAGTTTTTGTTAGTTTAGACTTACCCCAAGAATATCAAGGATGCTTCAGCCATTTTAGTAGCTATTCTTATGAATTAGGAATGCAAATTCAAGATATTCCTAAGCAATTAATATCCAATTTTGATTTTACCTCTTTATCTAAATGTATTATTGCAGGAAGTACTTATAGAATCCATTTAAAATTATATAGATCAGCAGATGATAATAACCCTTGTATAATAATAAAAGAATTTACGTGCCCTGTTAGTGTATCTGCGAGTGTTTCATGTACTCCTGATTGCCTTGATGACCCATGGTTTGTAAGAGATCCATTAGAATTAAATATAAATTGTGGTGGTGAAATATGTAAATTAATAATCAATTATGCTACAAGAATAGCTTGTGATGGTGCATATCAAGATGTTCAAATAACTTCAATTGATAAAGTCAATTTGAATGGAAATTCTACAAATGCTTGTGCATTATGTAACGATGCTGATGTATTTAAAGCTGCATTTGAAGAAATTGTAAGTAAAAATGTAATGGGATTTATGCCTCAATCACACTTAAATCCATGTAATATAACATGGCGTTTATCTATGGCTTCTTGCTGGGCAAAATGGTTGACTGCTATTAGAATAAATACACCAGCAGGAACAAGCCCTCAGTATTTATATTTAACAAAGTATAGACCTTGTAATTCGAGCTGTTGTGTTCGTAAATTTAAAGTTTGTAGATTGCCAGGTGGTGGTGTTGATATTATAGATTTAGGTCTTTCAGGAACTGCTCAATCATGTGAAGGTATAAACTTTAACAATCATGAGATTTATTTTCCTTGTACATTTATGTGTGATGTAATGGGTAATATTAATTCAAAAATAAGTGTTGATAATAATGCAAATAATTTTAATTTTGAGGAATACGAAAAACTATTGAAAAATGAAGTTTTTATGTTTAATTATCACAATGACAATAATAACTTATATTTGAATATTGAAAATAACAAATTAGATAATTTGGAAATTAAAATTTATGATTTATTGGGTAATGTTGTAAGTTCGCATTTATTCAATAAGTCACAATTCACAAAAAACTTAAACATAGATATTTCAAATCTAATTTCAAATATGTATATGTTTGAGATTTTGACTGATAATACTAAATTATTTGATGGTAAATTTATTAAAATCAAAGAGTAAATATTATGAACATATTAATAATAATATTATCAATCTTATTAATTCCAATCAGTGCATTCAGCACTGATTGGAATCATAGGGGGCAATATGGTGAAATTAATGAGTATTTGAAATGTTTAGATTCAAATAATTGCTTCTCTATTCATAGTGTAACAAGTGTATTATATGTTTATCATAGTTCAAATCAAGGAAAAGATTGGACATTAAGATATAAGTCTGGAAAATCAAATGAACAAAAACCACCTTATATTTTAAATCCACAAAGCGTTTCAATACCTGATACAAATAATATTTTTATTACTTATTTTGACAATGTTGTAATTAATAAAAGTACAGATGGTGGTAGGTCGTTTAATAAAATATTAATTTTAGATTCTCTTAATAAAGTTGGGAGAGATATAAATATGTATGATTCATTATTTGGATATTTTGTTTATTGGCCTAAAAATCAAATTTTACCAGAAATTTATATTACCAAAGA
>JBEICW010000347.1:0-4056 GCA_040383785.1 Ignavibacteria bacterium
ATATTTAAAGATTTTAAATCTATTTTGTGGTTAGTTGTATAGTTATTAATCAAATTAATTTTCAATACACTATTACCAGTAATAGTAAGTATTTCTAAATATAAATTTTCTGTATTAGTGTTTAAATCAGATAAAAATTCTAAATTGATAAAGTCTGAAGTTGGGTTTGGATAAACCAATACTGCATTATCATCTTCTACACTTGAAACAACTGAAGAAGCAGAGATTGTAACCATAACTTCGTCAGATTTGATAGTACCACATAAATTAGTTACTTCACAATAGTAAGTTCCAGCATCAGTTGTTGTTGCAGTTTTAACTACCAATGAATCATTAGTATTTCTATCTAATTTAACATTATTTTTGTACCATTGGTAAGTGATGTCTTTATTGCTATTTGCTTCAATATTTAAAATTAATTCTTTACCACTTTCTACAGTAACTGCAACTGGTTGTTTAGTTATAGTTGGTAATTCATTAACTATTGCATCAACTGTATCAGACATTTTAGTTAAATTATTCACAGTAGAAGTAATTTCACAATTAATTTTTGCATCATTAGCTAATTTAATCATTAAAGTATTTGTAGTACTACCTTTAACATTAGCATTATCAACAGCTTTAACACCATCAACATACCATTGATAGATTAATGTTGTATTGTCATTAATAGATGCTTCTATACCAAAAGTAAATTCTTCATTGTTACATTTTTCAGCAGTAATTGGTTGTTTTGTAATGTTAATAGTTGGAGGTGCCATAATAGCAAAGTTTTGAGAAGTTACTGTTCCACATTGACCAGTTACAACTACATAATAATCACTTGTGTAATCAGATGTTTGGATATCTCTGATAGATAAAATTGAAGATTTAGAACCAGCAATTCTATTATTATCAGTTAAAGCAGTAGTACCTTTGTACCATTGAACGCTTACTTTTTGATTATTAATACCACCAATGATACCATAAGTGTGTACATCAAAAGTGAAACTTAATTTTTCACCAACTTGTGCACTTTGAGACATTGGTTGTTCACTAAATACCGTATTAGATAATACATTTAATAAGAATTTATTAGTAATATCAATTTTTTCGATTGCTTGTGTAGGCTCAGAAAATTTAAGTACTGTCCAAATTTGAGCATTATATGTACCAGACATTTCATAAGTTAAAGCAGGTAAATTAATTCTTGTAGTATTTTTTAATAAACTACCGAATGTTTTACCATCTTTATACCATTGAACATAATAATCATAAAAACTTTCAGTTACACTTGCATTAAACTCAAAGAAATTATTTGTTGTACCAAAACAATTAACTAATTCTTTAGGTTGAGCATTTATTACAATTGAATTTACTCTTGTAATTCTACCTTCAACACTCTTATTATATGCAGTTAGTTTTGTAGTATGTTTAGATACCATATATTCAGCAAAAGCGTCTTGTTCAGTACCAACTTCTGCAAATTGAGCTAAACCATTATTGATAACTCCAACTTGTCTTAAGTTTAATCTATTAAATAAAGTTGGGTTAGCAGTTTCAAATGAATTAATAGGATATGAATCACCACCAGTAGTCAAAAATCCTAAAGTTACCATTCTAATAGGTCTATTAGGGTCACCAATCATTTGATTGTTAATCATTAATGTATCTGTAATCACACCCATATCATTAATCAAAAAGGCAGTAACAATTCTATTATTACTTGCTTTTGCAGGGTCATAAACAAATTTAACACCACCAACTTGAGCAAATTGACCAGGAGTTGCATTTGGGGCTGTAGCAGCAACACCATGATTTAAACATTGAATTAACTGACTCGCTGTTACAGTCAAAACAGTTAAATCATTATTAAATCTCATTGAATTTTCAATATCTAATCTTGAAACTTGACCAGCTAATTTATTAGCCAAAGGATTAGCTTCAGGAGGTAATTCTGAATAAGTAGATGTACCAGATGCTTTTACAACACCGATTTCTGCTCTAATTCCACCACCATTTTTAATTGATACTTGAACAGTAGGGTCGTATTGTTTTGCATACCATAAATTTGCATCTGCACTTAAGTTACCTAAATTAGTTTCTTTAGTTCTAACAGCAGTTCTTCTGCCTTCCAAAAATACATTTGTCCAACCGAAAAGACTACCATCTTTAGCAGCAATAACAGCTGACAAACCATCAGTAATTGTTTTAACTTTTGCTGCTTTTGAGTTAGGATTTGTAAATGCATTCGCATAAGTACCAAATAATGCAGTTACATTTTGATTATCAGCTGCCCAAGCACCAGAAACACTATTATCAACTGTATTAGGTAATACAACACCATTAGCATCAAAATTTACTAACAATCTACCAACATATTTATATCCACCATCAGTATTTAATATTAAAGCAGGTTCATTATCTTTGTTCGTAGTTACAATTGGATAATTATCAACTTTAGAATCACCAGTGAATAATCTATCATTATTATCTGCTAAAATTGAATTAGAGCCACCAGCAATTACTATATCCACACCTGAAAGATATTTAATTAATTCTCTTTCATAAGATAATTGTTGCATGTGAGCCAAAACAATAATCTTATTGATTCCGTGAACGTTTCTTAATTCATCAATATAAGGTTGGATGATTGAAGCAAGTGCCATCATATCATTAGTTTTTCTTCCTGGCTCTTTAACTTTAACTCCACCTAAAGAAGAAATATTTTCAACTATTGGAGTAGTAGCACCAACTATACCGTATCTTTCTCCATTAATAGTGATAATTGTTGCAGGAGCAATTTTCTTAGTTGCAGGAGCTGCTGGATTAGTAGTAATAAAGTTAGTATTTGCTTGTATTACATTAGTATATAATGGATTTAAACCACCATCACCAGTAAAATCTAAATTAGATGATAAATAAGGGAAACTTGTTCCTAAATATCTAACATCATTAATATTTGGTATTTGATGAACCATTAAATCTCTAAATTGACCTGTACCCAAATCAAACTCGTGATTACCAATTGCTGAAGCCATTACACCTAAAATATTATGGATATAAATATCAGCAAAACCATTACCTTCACGAGCAGTATTATTACCAGAAGCATTTCTGAATACTTGTCTCATCGACAAATCACCTGCAGCAGAGAAGAAAGCACCAGGTAAATAATTATCACCAGATGATAATATTAAAGTATTCACACCCAATTGATTACCTTGCTCTTCAAATTTATCAATCAAAGCTGCAAAGTTAGGTGCAGTAGTCAAAGCTCCAACTGCTGCCTCAGCATCTGCTAAATGTAATAAATGTAATCTTGACTGAGATTTAGATTCTACTAAAGAAAAGGAAAAAATAAATAAAAAAACTAGTACATTTTTAAAACTAATAATGTTAGTTTTAAATCTTTTTGTAAGAAAATAATTTTTCATAATAACTCTTTAAATTTGTGAAACTTATATTTACAAATTTAAAATTCTTTTGTTAAGATTTAATAAATCTACTGTTAATCTTAACTAACTAAAAAAAAAGTATTTAAATGATTCATTGCAAAAAATAATAAAAAGTAAAAACTAAATTTACAAAATTTATTTTTATAATTGGTTTTGATGATTAATTAATTAATACGATTGAATTAATTTGAAGTTGAAACTTTGGAATATCAGTTGATTTTTAAGTGATTTTAAAAAAGTGTACAAATAGTGTACAATTTTAAAACAAAAAATCCTTAAATCATTGCTATTGCTTGATTTAAGGATTTTGTTATGTGGTCAGAGAGGGACTTGAACCCCCGACACAAGGATTTTCAGTCCTTTGCTCTACCAACTGAGCTATCTAACCATCAATTTTTTATTTTTGCATTCGCTCAATAAATTCGAATACAAATATAAGACAATTTTGATAAATTGCAAAATATTATTTTTATTATGCCAAAATAAATTAGTTATTGATGTTGGTTTTAGATTGTTTAAACTATTGTCAGAAAAAAACGCAATGGATTTCGCCACCCATTAACTAATTGTGAATTACTAAATATAATTAAATTATTTACAAAAATTAAATAATTTATGA
>JBEICW010000348.1:0-4052 GCA_040383785.1 Ignavibacteria bacterium
AATAGCATTAAAAGCATTCTGAATGTAACTATCACCTTGAGAATATAACTTCGGAGTGAAAATATTTGAAATCAAGGCAAATGTCAATACTATTATTAAGTTTTTCATTTTCGTTTATTCCTAATTATGAATAGCAATATTGTTTATAATTCTTAAAATTAAATTATGCTACATTACAATAGAATAGATTTTGTTTAATTAAAATAAAAAATAACCTAACTCCAAAAATGTATTATAAAATTTAAATCAATACAAAATACAAAATAGAAAATAATATTGAAAATAAAAAATTTTAATTTTAAAGATTTTTAAAAAAAGTTGATTTTTAACAAAAAAAGCTGTCTTAATTAAAAGACAGCTTAAAAGTCTATAAAATATGATTTATAATTTAAGAATTAAATATTAAGAGTTAGTAATTTTCTTTCTTGGTTTGTCACTACCTCTAAGGTCAAAAACAATTTTGTCTGCAATTGATTGAGCTATTTGCTTTTGAACTTGGTCGCCACTTGTCATATATTCAGCTATTGCAGCTTCTACTTTTTCTTTAATCATTTTTGAAGAATCACCAACTAAAGCAGTTGACATTGAGTGGATATCAAATTGTTGACCTCTTAATGTTTCTAATTGAGAACGATTTGCATCCTCCATTTTTTTCATCATTTTATCCATACGTTCTTCTTCTTCAGTATAGAAGATAGTAATAGCCATAAGTGATAATAAAGTGAACTCTAATAAAATCGCAAATAAAATCAAAGAAGGTTTATTAGCAGGAATAAATTTAAGACCTCTAATACCTACTGCTATAATTAGAACTGCGGCACCAGCATAAGCCAAACCAGTTACATTATTTGAGTATTTTTCTGAGAAATGGTGAGCCAAATATAATCGTAGACCAGCACCAATTTTTAAGTGATTAGATTTCCAAGCAATACCATCTCTTGTATCTTCAATTTCAGTCAAAACGAACTCAGAGAAAAATTCTTTAACTCTTGTATAAATAACTGTATTTCTAAATAATACTAAATCAGTTTCATCATCAAATAAATCATCAAAAGTAATATTTTGCTTTCTTGCAGCTACTTCAACGTCAGATTGAGTTCTGTCCCAAATTCTTTTGAATAATTTAGCAGCATCATCTCTGTCATAATCTTTCAATTTCCCATCAGGCAAAGTTAAAATATCAACGATATCATCAGAGAAACCAGTTTGAAGTCTAATTTTTACTTTTGTGTGCGAAATTTGATTTTCAAATAAAGCAGCCATAATACCCAAGCTTGAAGGGAATACAATTGATAATAAAATAGTTATAACACCACCAAGTACTACAGCCAAAATTGTAAAACCTACATAAGGTTCTAATATAATAGGCTCTTCACCTAATTTTGGAGCTTTTACATAAAATTCAGAAGCAGTTTTGATATAGCCATGTTCTTTAGCATTACGTACTTTGAAAGTAAAATCAAATAAATATTCATTATTTACAACTGCTTTACTAACAGGACCTTTAACAGTAGAAACTGCTGGTTTATATTCTTCACCAACTTTAGAGATTCCTAATTTTTCAGCTTCTGCGGTTTTAACACCAGTGAATACTAAACCTTCATCTTCAAAATGAGCAAAAGGAGCTTTTGCCAATTTATCTGGCTCAGGTTCAAATAATGGAACAACGAAACCTGCAATACCTTTTGGAATTACAAAGTTAAACAACACAACAGACAAACTAACAAATAGTGCCAAAAATACGAATATTTGCACTATACCTATTTTAACGTGATCTTTTCCTGATCCTGACATAATTAACAACCCCTTTTATTATATAATTTAATGATTAAATTTTGTTTCTAATTTAGTTTTAGTGATGTTTTTACAAGGAATTTTCAAGGAAAAATGTGATATTTATAATTTCTTTAATTTTTTTTTAAAATGTTATAATAATCAAAATGTAATATACACAAAATTTATTTTTTATACACTTTATATTTTTGAAATTTACAAAAAAGTGGAAAATATTACTTAAAAATAGAGAAAAAAAGTACTTATTTTCAATATTTAGATATTATTAATAATTTCTGAAGATTTCAAAGAAAAATTAAACATAATCGTTTATATCACTAATAACGAAAAAATTATGAGAACTAAGACACTAAATATAATTACAATTTCAAATTTACAAAATTCTAATATCGGTACTATTAGAGGTACAAGTTTTTCTTCTTACGTGATTTACAAACAATCTCAAAATTTGCACCTTAATCTTACTTCTTTTCCACCCAATTTTGAAATCCAAAATAAATTATAATTTAATTATAACCCAATTATTTTATATTTTCAAACAAGAAAAATAATTTTTAAATAAATTATAACTACAAATAAGCAATTACACATTTTATTTTTTAAAGTTACAAGATATTATTTTTAATTTTAAAAATCTTCAATCTTGTGATATTCTCATTAATTTTTATTAAATTGCAATTCAAAAATCACTAAAAACTCATTAGGATTATAATAATGTCAAATTATCAACCAAAACATATAATTCAGCCAGCAAATACTCATTTAGAGTTAGGCAAACATATTTTAGCAGACGGCTTCCCATTTGTATTAGATTTACATAATTCAAAAGGTGCCAGATTATTTGATGAAGCAAGTGATAAAAAGTTTTTAGACTTTTTTACTTGTTTTGCTTCAATTCCCGTAGGTATGAATCACCCAAAAATGATGACAGATGAATTTATTCGCTACATTGGTGAATTAGCAGTAAATAAACCATCAAATTCTGATATTTACACAAAAGAATATGCTGAATTTGTAAATACTCTTTTTACTCATGCGATTCCTGATGGATTTAAATATTCATTTTTTATAGAAGGTGGAGCGTTAGCAATTGAAAATGCTTTAAAAACCGCTATGGATTGGAAAATAAGAAAAAATTGGAAAAAAGGTTATACAACCGAAAAAGGTACTAAAATATTACACTTAAAACAAGCATTCCATGGTAGAAGTGGATATACAATGTCATTAACAAATACTGACCCTGTAAAAACTGCCTTATTCCCAAAGTTTGATTTTCCAAGAGTTACTAATCCTAAAATTACCTTCCCATTAAATTCAGAAAACTTGGCAATTGTAGAAGAGTTAGAAAGACAATCAATTGCAGAAATTAAAACAGCATTTATTAATTACAAAGATGATATTGCTGCAATAATTTTGGAGCCAATTCAAGGCGAAGGTGGAGATAATCACTTTAGAGTTGAGTTTTTCAAAGAACTCAGAAAAATTGCTGACGAAAATGAAGCATTATTGATATTTGACGAAGTGCAAACAGGTGCCGGTCTTACTGGTACATTTTGGGCGTTTGAACAATTAGAAGTGAAACCCGATATATTTGCATTTGGTAAAAAAATGCAAGTTTGTGGTATAATTGCTAGCAATAGAATTGATGATATAGATGACCACGTATTCATAGCATCAAGCCGTATAAATTCGACTTGGGGTGGGGGATTAGTAGATATGGTTAGAGCTACCAAATATATCGAAATTATCTACGAAGAAAATATGCTTGTAAATGCAAAAGAAGTTGGAAATTATTTACAATCAAAATTAGCTGATATTGCAGCAGAATTTCCGCAATATGTATCTAACACAAGAGGTAGAGGATTATTCTGTGCATTTGATTTTTCAAAAGAATACAGAAAAAGCTTTTTGGATAACTGTTATAATAATGGTTTGATAATATTGGGTTGTGGCGACCATTCAGTAAGATTTAGACCAGCTTTAAACCTAACAAAAGATGAAGTAAACGAAGGAATAGAAATAATTACAAATTCTATAAAAGCAATCAAGTAAATACCAAATTATAATTTAAAAAGAGATTTTTTATGTAGAACAGGCACCATTGCCTGTTCTTTTTTTTTCACTTATTTTGCCGTTTTGTTACCAAAACTTCACGATATTTCGCGATTTTTGGCTGTTTTTTCAATTCTTAAAGTCTTTCTCCACTCAGTCGGGAAAGATTTAGATAGGGATTTCTTCAATGAACTTTCTTAAAATCA
>JBEICW010000349.1:0-4024 GCA_040383785.1 Ignavibacteria bacterium
ATCAATACCACTAGCTAAATCAATATTTGCTACTGTACCATCTAAAATTTCTGATGTAGTTACTGCATTATCTGCAATTTCTGAACTAGTTACTGCATTTGCTGCGATTTCTGCTGATCCGACTGCATCAGCAACAATTTGGAAACCTGCTGTGTAACTACCGCTAATATCGCCTGCTGCTGGATTTTCTGTTTTACCTACTTTATTAACTATATCAGTATTAATTGTATTAATTTGATTTTGCAAATTATTATCACCAGCTATTCTTGCAGTTGTTTCAGCAACTAAATTATTAGTGATATTTGCAATACTTGTAGTATTACTGTTAATTTGTGTTTGCAAGTTATTGTCAGCTGCAATTCTTGCATTTGTTTCAGCTGTTAGGCCATCATTTAGTGCAGTACTCCACGTAGCGACACCAACACCATTCGAAGTCATTATCGCACCATTTGCTGCTGCACCAGAATTAATTTTAGAAACAGTTAATGAATTATCTGTTACATTATTATTAGTAATTAATGATGGCACCCAAGCATTATTTGCTGCGTTTCTTACCCATATTTGGTTAGCAGTAACTCCAGCAGTACTTAATGTGATTGGATTACCAACTGCTCCATTACCTTGCAAAGGACTTGAAGTTAATGTTGTAGCATTTTCAATCCATTCCATTTTACCAGTAGCTAAATCATAAGCTAAAATAAAATTATCTGTTGGATTGTTTAATATATCTAATTTTGCTTCTGTTACATTATTATCAGCAATTTTGGCAGTTGTTACTGCATTTGTGTTAATTGTTAATCCAGTTGCGTAACTTCCTGTGATGTCACCACCAATTGGGCTTTCGTTATCTCTTGTTAAAGTTGAAGCAATTCTTGCATCTGCTACAGTGCCAGAAGTTATATTTGTACCATTTAAATTTGTTAAACCAGAACCATCACCTAAATATATACCAGTTGTTGTTACATTTTGATTTCCAAAATTTGGTGTAATTTTAGAACCAGCAATTGCTGCGGCAGAATTTATATCTGCATTTAAAATTGTACCATCTAAAATTTGAGTTGTTGTAACTGAACCTGCAGTTAGATTTGCACCATTAATATTTGTCAAACCAGAACCATTACCTGTATAAATGCCAGTTGTAGTTACGTTTTGAGCTCCAAAGTTAGGATTGATTTTTGTACCAGCAATTGCCGCTACTGAATTTACGTCAGCGTCAACAATAGCACCATCAGCAATTTTTGCACTATTAATTGCGTTTGTATTAATTGTTAATCCAGTTGCGTAACTTCCTGTGATGTCTCCACCAATTGGGCTTTCGTTATCTCTTGTTAAAGTTGAAGCAATTCTTGCATCTGCTACAGTGCCAGAAGTTATATTTGTGCCATTTAAATTAGTAATATTAGAACCGCTACCATTTAGGTTTGTTGCAGTTACATTACCATTTACAACTATATTACCATTTGATAATAAAGCATTACCATCTGTACCAGCATTTATATTTATTGCATGTCCAGCACCTGTATTAGTTACTGTTATGACTGCATTTGGTGATGGCGTAGATGAAGAAAAATTATTAGCACCTGTAGTTACTACATTTGATACAGTTAATGTTCCTGTAGTAATGATATTTTGATTACCAAAATTAGGAACGATTTTAGTACCTGCAATAGCTGCAGTATTACTAATATCTTCATTTAAAATAGATAAGTTTTCAATTTTATCTGTATTAACTGAGTTATTACCTAGGTTATTACTTTGAACAGCTCCGGCGTCTAATTTGCTTGTATTAACTGCAAAATCAGCGATTTTATCTGTTGTTATAGCAAAATTTCTAATTAATGGCGAAGGATATGTACCTGTCAAATCACCAGTTGCAGGACCAGCAGGTAAAGTAGTTACATCTGCTGCTAACTTATCCATACCGATAGAGCCATTAGGAATATTCTCAATAATCGCTTCTGGTCTAATTGTAGGATTAGGCAATGTACCTACCAAATCTCCACCTAAGTTTTTAACTTCATCAGTTAAATTAGACAATACGATTGAGTTTGGTGCAACTGTTTCTGCTACAACTGCCGTTTGGGCTCTTGTTGCAAAGTTTGAATTTTCTGCTCTCATAGCATAAGGTGATGTTGTTAAAGGAGTTCTTGGCAAAGCGTCGTTATCACCAATTTGAACTTCTAAATAATATTGCTCATTGAAATTCAAATTATCATCTAAAATTATTTCTTCTTCAACACCAATTGTTGCATTAAGCAAACTATTAACAATATCCACACTTTGAACTTCAATAAATATTTTATTACCACCTGTCTCGGCATCCCAAAGTGAGAATGTAACTGCGGTAGTTGTATTTACAACTTGACCATTTTCAATCACTGTAGCTTGGTATGTGATAAATTTTGGAACTGCTGCGTATGTTGGTATTATTGGCTGCGATGTTAGCCCAAATAATACTACTATACATAATAAAAGAAACTTTTTCATAGTTTACTTTCCTAATTTTATTTAAACAATTATTATTTTTATTTCAATTTATTCTATTAAAACTTAAATTTCATATTTTTATTATCTGCTGAATTTTTATTATCTGCTGATAACTAAAATATTTCTCAAATTATAATTTGATTGTGTATTTCCGCTTGTTGTGACATTTAATTCATATAAATAAGTACCTGATGGAGTTAATAAGCCATTACTACCTTTTACATCCCAATCAATTTTTTGTTCGCCTTGATTTTGATAATCATCAATAAGTGTGATCATTTCTTGTCCAGTTATATCATAAATCTTTAATGTTACTCTACCTGGTGCATCTAATCTATATGAAAACGTTGTTGTATTATTTACTGGATTAGGGAAATTAGAAATTGTCTTCTTTACTTCTGTCTGTTTTGGCGTTTCAACAGACAAAAATAATGGAAATGTTGACCAAAATCCTTCTATTACAGACAAAGGCGGATTAATTTTCAAACTTATTACCGGCTGACCAATTGTTGAATTCACAGATAAATCAGCAGTAGTTTGGAATATTGCTCCACCACCTGAACCTGCTAATTGTCTTATAATTTGCACTTGTGAGAATGACGCACTATTTACTAAAAACATAAAAACCAGTATAGTTTTTATTAGTGTTTTTCTACTGTACATTTTTTTACCTCAATTAAATTAATATTATTATTTACTTTAAAATTAAAATGATATTTGTATTAAATTTTATCAAAATTTAATAATTTTATCACTTTAAGTAATTAGTCAAAAATCGTGCCTATGTGTAAACATCATCAATATCTACTAATATTCTCATATTTATAGATTTTAACAATTATTTTTTGTAATGCACTAATTTACTAATTTTCATATACTTACATAAAAAATCACAGCTATTTATTAAATAAATAACTATATAAATATAGCCCATTAGCCAAAATATGAGTTAATATTTTGGCTTTTGTACTATTCCGTAATGTAATATAACACAAATGTTAATAATTATCAAGAAAAAATAATTTAAAATTAATTTATATTTAAAATTGATTATCTTTTCATTTAGTAATTATTTCCGATTATTTTCATTCTACAAATCTATTTTACTGATTTGAGAAAGAGTTAAAATTATCATTTTTTATGAAATTCTATAAACAGAATCGCAAATACATTATTATGATAATTACTCAGACCATATATTTTACTTACATTTAATAAAACATTAGATAATTTTATTTACATTTATCTAATACTCATTATATTTCTAAATGTAATATTCTTAAGTGTAGTTTGCTAATAAATTTAATTTCTCCTTAAGTTATAATTAAATATTTTTAATTTGTAATATTTTAATTATCTCAAAAGTAAACAATATTTATCAACAATCCAAATTATTATTAATAATTTTTCATATAAACAATAATTTTTATTTTATTTTTTTTATTTTAGTTCTGATTTTAATGGTTTTGTTACTAATTTTAGCAACAGACAAGAGTGCGGTTTTCCCCCCGTAATCTTGTGAATTATTTTATAAAAC
>JBEICW010000350.1:0-4020 GCA_040383785.1 Ignavibacteria bacterium
AATGGAGTAGTTTCAATAAGCCCTGAAACTTTTATAATTGATGATTTGACTTCAGTTGAAGAAATTACAGAAAATGTTTCATTTGAAATATTCCCAAATCCAACGTCAATTAAACTTAATATTAATATTGATGAAATTAATAATAAAAATAGTGATTTCGGTAATTATATAAAAAATATTGAGATTTTTAATTTACAAGGTAATCTTATTTATCAAAATCAAATTGAAAAATACATCAATGGAAATCTTGAAATTGATGTTAATAATTTCGAAGTAGGTAGTTATTATTTATTGTTGCAAAATAATGAAAATAAAACTCTAAATACGAGTTTCATTAAAAAATAATTAACGTTTGTAACTTTTATTCTAAAATATGATTAAAGTATTATTTCATTGTTGTAATTACAATAAACTTATTTCTAAATTTTATATAAAACTAAAAAATATCATAAATGATCAATAGAAAATATATTTTTAATTACATAAAATATTTAAAATTAAAGATGTTTCCAAATACATCAATTATATTAATGTATTTAGTGTTATTTTCAACAATTAGTTTTAATACTAAATTGTATTCTACTACTTATCCAACAGCAACGGTTAATATTAGCAATAATCCCTCACCTGGTTATATGCTACTTGGCAGTTATAATATCACTGCTGGTTTTTATGATAATTATGGTATGGCACCGGATTCTTTAATAAAAAAATGGACAAATCTAAAAACTGGAGCTGATTTCAAACTACATAAAAATGGTTTGTTTACATTTTATGACCATAGTAAAGAAAAGTTTATGGTTTTAAATAGTAGTCTGAATATCGTAGATAGTGTAAAATGTGTTGGTAATTATGTAACTGATTTTCATGATATTCAATATAATAATAATGGAAATATCCTGATTATTGGAATTGATGAAAGAATAGTAGATTTGAGCCAAATTGTTATTAATGGAAAGACTAACGCAAAAGTGAAAGGTTTTGTACTTCAAGAATTAAATCCACAAAAACAATTAGTTTGGCAATGGAGTACATTTGATTATTTTAAAGTTACCGATGCAGTTTCATCTATAGACTTGACTGGAGCTTCAGTTTCATTTTGTCATATAAATACTGCAATTTATGATTCAGACGGAAATATTATAATTTCAAGTAGATTTATGGATGAATTGACTAAAATCAACAGACAAACCAGCCAAATAATGTGGAGACTTGGTGGACAATCTTGTGAAAATAACCAATTTAGCTTTATAAATGATACCGATGAAAACGGATATGTTGGATTTTCTCATCAACATACACCATTTAAAATGAAAAATGGCAATTTGTTATTGTTTGATAATGGCAATATCAAAAGTAATAATCAATATACAAGAGTTGTAGAATATGAATTAGATGAGGTAGCTAAAACTGCGAAAAAAGTGTGGGAGTTTAGACTTACACCCGATTATTATACTGCTCAAATGGGAAGTGTCCAAGAGTTAGAAAATGGTAATATTTTCATTAGTTGGGGTAAAAGACAAACTGAAGTAACTAAAACAAAAACTGTAGTTTTTGATATGGAATTTCAAAGTGATTTATCATATAGAGGTTATAAATTCATACATGATATGGATGCCTTGGGGCTTTTAGTTAATTCCAAAAAAAATTATGATTTCAATTCAGTTGCACAAAAAACTAATGTTGAATTAAATGTTGACACTTTAAATGGTGGAGGGCTAATAACTATTCAAAGACATAAATATACAGCTCCTTTTGCAAGCTTTAATACTCTTACACCAACACTGTTGCCAATTAGGTATGTAATACATAAATCGGATTCAATTAGCAGTTTTAAAGCAAATTTTAAAATTGATACTAGAACATTGCCTAATTATAATGTATCTGATTCTGTAAAAGTATATTTCAGGTCTAAAGAAAATGGTGGCATATTTAATCAATTAAATACAATTTATGGAAATAATACAATTGAATTTAGATTGCCAAGTGAAGGTGAGATAGTTTTTGGTTTTAGATTGCCATTAATTGCTCCAAATGTGAGTTATCCTTCAAATAATTCAATTGGACATAATTACAAAAATGCTTCTATAAATTGGAATAAAGTTGCTAATGCCACAAGTTATAAAATTCAAATTTCAAAAGATTTAAATTTTAGCACATTAGTTTTGGATACTATAGTTGGAAATGTAGATAAACTAATATATAATTTTAGTAGTTATACTAAATATTATTTTAGAATTAAATCTCGTAATTCTGATGAAGAAAGTAATTGGAGTAATGTTACCAATTTTGAAACATTAATATCTAATCCAAAATTATCTTCACCAACAAATAACACATATTATATTAATACAAAAGATACTCTAAAATGGGAAACTGTATTAGGTGCTAATAATTATCAATTACAATTATCATCTGATATTAATTTTAATACTAATGATTTAATATTAAATGAGATTATTAATTTTAATACAAAAATAGTAAATAATCTTGATTATAATTTTAAATATTTTTGGCGTGTAAAAGCATTAAAAGATACAACAAGTAGTGAATTTTCTCAGGTTTACGAATTTACCACTAAGTTGCCTACGATCAGTTTAGTTAGTCCACAAAATAATGAAAAATTTGTTCCTTTGAATGTACTACTGAAATGGAATAAATCTATAAAAGACATTTTTTATCAATTAGATATTGCTGAAGACAATAAATTTACTAAAATAATTTACACTGATAATAAATTAATAGATAGTTTTACAATTTCCAAAAATCTTCAAAATTATAAAACTTATTATTGGAGATTAAAATCATTTGACACCAATAATAAAAGTGATTGGTCGGAAATATTTGAATTTACAACTATTATCATTACTCCTAAATTATTGAAACCTAATAATAACCAATTTAATATAGATTTGAACGCTAAATTAACTTGGGAAGATGTAAGGGGTGCTTCAAAATATAAATTACAACTTTCTAAAAATAATGAATTTAATAATATAATTTTAGATACTTTAATAAATGATGTGAATAGTGCTGAAATTGACTTTGATATAACTAACTTAGAAATATTTACTAATTATTTTTGGCGTGTGAGTGCAGTAAATGATATAGGTGTAACTGATTTTTCAAGTATTTTTAGCTTCACAACTAGAAATAAAAATTTTACACCACAGCCTTCTTTGATTATACCGATTAATAATGCAAATTTAATATCTGATAGTATTAAATTCGAATGGTCAAAAGTTACATCAGTAAAAAAATATATTATTCAAGTGTCAGAGACTAATACATTTAATACTTTAATTAAAAATGACACATTAAATTTAAATACTATAACAATCGGCGATTTTATTAAAAATGTAAAATATTTCTGGCGTATAATGGCTATTGGTGAAGAAAGTAATTCTAATTGGTCTAATTTTAGGAATTTTACTATTAAAGAAGAAAATACAATTTTGCCAAATCCTTTATTAAATTTTCCACTAAATAATGCAATGAATGTTCCAGTAAAGCCCATTTTAAAGTGGGAAGACAATATAATTTATACAAAGTTTTATATTTTAATTTCAAAAGATACGTTATTTGATAATAGTTTTGAAATTAATGATTTAACCAGTAATGAACTTGATTTTAGTAAATCAAAACTATCACAATTAGATTATGAAACTCAATATTTTTGGAAAGTACAGGGGATGAATACTGAATCAAGTAGTAATTGGTCTGAAGTATGGAATTTTATCACAGAAAAAGACACTTTAAATAGTTCGGTTGATAATAATCAAATTTATGAAAGTGTAGAAATTTATCCAACTCCATTTGAGGATTATGTAAATATTAAATTCAGTTCAGATTCTAATAGAAATCACACATTTGAATTAAATCTAAAAGACTTAAATAATAAAATAGAGATATTTAATACAATTGGTCAGAAATTTGATGTAGATTTTACATTTAATAAAAATATTATGACTTTGAACACAAGTAATTTAAAATCAGGTGTTTATTTAATTAATTTTAATA
>JBEICW010000351.1:0-4018 GCA_040383785.1 Ignavibacteria bacterium
ATTAAAAAACTACGGATTAGATGGATGTGTCGGTGTTGAAAAAAGAAACCCTAATGACTCAATTGAGTCGATGTTAAGACGTTTTAAATCAAAAATGAAATCATCTGCTATATTAGATGAGTATAAGAGTAGAAGATACTTTGAGAAACCATCGGTAACAAAGAGAAAGAAACGCATTCAATCAATTAGAGAACAACAAAACAAATCGGATAATGATAAAGATTTTTTAAACTTCAATGGAAATTAAATTAGATACATTAATTAAATTAATATAAGATAAAATATTTTTAACAATTATGAAAAAAAATCAATAAAAAATATTTTTTGAATATAATTATAGTTATAATGTTTTTAATAAATAAGCATTAACTACATCGGATTATGATTATTTTTATAATTACAATCAGCAAATCAAACAAATAAACAAAACATAAATATAATTCGATTGTATATGATGTATATATGAAAATAAAAATGAATTATAAAATAACGTAAGGGGTAATACCAATGTCTGTAAATTTTTTAAATGATGCAGTTTTGCAAGCTAAGATTATCAAAGAATCTGCAATAGCACAAGCAAAAGAAAGTCTATTGGAATCATTGGATTCCAGAGTGAAGTCAATGGCTTCAAAAAGACTTATTGAAGGTGATGGTGGTAAGGATGGTGAATACGCCAATGACAAAGAAGTTGTTGATGTAGAAGATGAAACACCAAAATCAGATGTTGAAGGTGATGACTCAACTCCATCCGATGATGAAATTGAGGAAATTATGAAAGAGTTAAGAACTGAAGGTAGTGATTTATCTGAAGAGTATGACGAAATTGAAGAGAGCGAAGAATTAGAAGAGAGTGAAGATGAATTAACTGAAGAAGAAGAACAAGCATTAGAAGAAATTTCATCAATGTTTGAAAATGAGCACGAATTAACTGAGGAAGATGAGTTATCGGAATTAGAATTGACTGAGGAAGATGAATTAGAATTAACTGAGGAAGATGAATTAGAATTAACTGAAGAAGATGAATTAGAAGAAAGCGATGAAGTTAATGAAACTAGATTAAGAAAATTATATAGTGTAATTAAAAATCCTGCATCATCTAATAGAGAATTAAGAGAAGCCGCAGGTAAAATAGTTAAATTAAAATCATCATTAAAGAAAGCTAACAAAGTAATTCAAATTCAAAATGAAGCAATCAAAGATGCATCATTATTGAATAAAAAAGTTGCAATGTTTAATAGATTAACTGAAGGTTTAACATTAGACAAAAATCAAAAATTAAAAATGATTAATGTATTAGATACAGCAACCAATATGCGTGAATTAAAATTAGCTTATCTTGGCTTATTAGAAGGTATCAAATCAGCTAAAACTAGTTCAGCTAACAACGTATCAACACCGGTTAAAAGAAACACAGCAGTTGCTAATTATAAAAAAACTAACACATCAAGTGTAAGTTCAAAATTAAGAAGTGCAATACGTGAATCATTAAATAATAGATTAAATAGAATAAACGTAACTAATGAAGACGCTCCTAAAAGAAGAGTTTTATCTGAAAATAATACAAGAATGACAAAACCATCTTTATCTAATAGATTAACTGAAAGAAATAATAAATCTGGTGTTAAAAATACAAACACAAATAGATTAGTTAATAGATTAGATAGTAGAAATACTAGATTAAATGCTAATAAAAACTCTAATGGTGGTAAAACATTAAGAGAAAGATTAGCTGAAAAATTAGGTGTTACTAATACTAATAATGTTAATAGACCAATCAATAGAGGTTCTAATAGATTATCGGCTCCAAGAAATGCTGATAGAGTTATTACTAACAGATTAAATACTGTTAAAGATAACAATAGAATTGATACTGGTAGAAATAGATTAACTGAAAATAGAGTTAGCACTCCAAACGCAACTAGACCATCTAATAAACGTTTCAATAATGACATCATTACAAAACGTAGATTGAATGAATCTAATGAAAATACATATAAAGCACCTATCTTAACTGATGACTATTCAGAATTAAGAGATAGATTAATGAAATTAGGTAATGTTAAGTAGTAATATTAACATAAACTAATAAAAAACAAAAAATGAATTAAATATTAATTATAATATAATAAAAGGAATCATTAAGAATGAACCCGTCTAATCAATTAAATAAATTAATTAGTAGAACAACTGCTCCTGCATATAATCTTAAACAAGAAAACGTGCAAAACATTAAAAAATGGGAGAGAACAGGTCTATTAGAAGGATTGTCATCTGACTTTGAAAGAGCAGGTATGTCAATCTTGTTAGAAAATCAAGCAAGACAATTATTAAAAGAGTCTTCTAAATCAGGTACTGGTGGAAGTGCTGAAGAATGGAACGGTGTTGCTTTACCGTTAGTTAGAAGAATTTTCTCTGAAATCACATCAAAAGAATTTTTATCTGTTCAACCGATGTCAATGCCATCTGGTTTAGTATTCTTTTTAGATTTCAAATACGGAACACAACAACCTGGTTTTACAACTGGTGCAGGTAGAACATCACAAGCTGATTCAGTTTATGGTGTTACTAACACATCTGACGAAGCAAATGGCGGTCTTTACGGTGCTGGTAGATTTGGTTATTCAATCAATGACAAAGCTACTGGTGTTTTAGCAGTTGATACTGCTCCGGCAGCAACTAAATTTGCAACATCATCAGTATCTTCAGGTGACTATAACTTTGATACTGAATTTTTCAATGAATATAGTGCTTCAATCGCTTCAGGTGCAATCTATAAAGTTACTGTTCAAACAGCAACAACTTTTACAAGACCTGATACAAAAGGTGTTAGAGCATTCATTCCATCTGGATCATTCATCAAAGGTATTTTCCAACAATTTACAACAACTAATTCAGCTGAATCACAAATTACTTTCGTAATATCTGGTTCAAGTGTAACTGGACAAGACTTACGAGTTTTATATCAAGCACAACCTACATCATCAACAAGAGGTGATTTTGAAGATGCTGTTGACGGAACTGATTTAGGTATTCCTGAAATCAACTTAGAATTAAGAAGTGAAGAGATTGTTGCGAAAACAAGAAAATTGAAAACAATCTGGACTCCTGAATTTTCACAAGATTTAAATGCTTACCACGCAATTGATGCTGAAGCTGAATTAACATCTATGTTATCTGAATATATCTCACAAGAAGTAGATTTAGAAATCTTAGATATGTTAATTTCAAAAGCGGCTAACATTGATTACTGGTCTGCAGTAACAGGTAGAAAATACGATGGCTTAAACAACAACTTTACTGATTACGGAACTGCTGCTGCTAACTCAAGTGCTTACACTCAACAAACTTGGTTCCAAACATTAGGTACTAAAATCCAAGCTGTATCTAATGCAATTCACCAAAAAACAATGAGAGGTGGAGCAAACTTCTTGGCTGTATCTCCGAAAGTATCAACAATCTTAGAATCAATCCAAGGTTATTCAGCTGATACAAACGGTAATCAAGGTCAATATGCTTTCGGTTCTCAAAAAGTTGGTACATTCAACGGTAGAATCCAAGTGTATAAAATACCTTATATGTTAGAAAATCAAATCTTAATCGGTTATAGAGGTGCTCAATTCTTAGAAACTGGTGCTGTATATGCTCCATACATTCCATTGATGATGACACCGTTAGTATATAACCCAACTAACTTTACTCCTACAAAAGGTGTAATGACAAGATATGCTAAGAAAATGATTAGACCAGAGTTTTATGGTAAAATCTATATTGATGGTTTAAATAACTTTTAATTAAGTTAAATAACCAATTAAATGATTGACTGATTAATTAAATTAGACTCCTATGATTAAGTTCATAGGAGTTTATTTATTTTATTATTAAAATAAAACTGATAGTTAAACGTAATAATATTAATATGAAGATTAGAAATATAAAAATAGTTAAATGTTTAATATGTAATTCTGATTATCCAAGTGTAGGTTTAGATAGTCACCTAAAACATATACATAAAATAACA
>JBEICW010000352.1:0-4012 GCA_040383785.1 Ignavibacteria bacterium
GGCGGGATGTTTGAAAATACTATGCTACCTGTCGGATTATTGGTTTTAGATAAAAAAATAGAAAAAGAAATTAATCTAGGCGCAGAAAGACCGAATAGCAATTTTTTTATGCGTCCTAATGGTGTTTTTTATATTCAAAAAGATAGTGTATTTGTAATAAATACAAATGATTATGTTCTCAAAAAACCACATCCTGATTATGCAACACAGTCAGGGCCCATGCTAGTTGATAATGGTCAAAGACATAAAGAGTTTAAATACAAATCTCAAAATGTTTATAATAGGTCTGGCGTTGGTATATTGCCAAACAATAGAGCAGTGTTTATAATATCAGAAAATCAAAATACAAATTTTTTTGATTTTTCATCCATATTTATGGATATTTTCTCTTGTAAAAACGCACTTTATTTAGATGGAGCAATTTCTGAAATGTACCTTAAAAATCAAGAAAATTCAATAATTAGGGGAGGTAGTTTTGGGTCATTAATTTATGTAGAATGTAAGAATAAAGCTAAATAATAAAAATATGAAAATAACTAAAAACATATTATTTTTTCTAACAATACAAACTATATTTTTTGTAAGTATAAACAGTTTATGTGCTCAAACCGAATCGGACACACAAACTTTTATTGGTAAAAAATTTAATATTTTTAAAATAAAATTAGATAATACATCAATTAAAAATTTTTCCTTTTATGAAAACAATACATTAATTCCACATAAAAAATTAACTGATTCGATTTCTGCTGCTGATTTTTTTATTACTACTGCAAGCATTGTTGATTCAAACTGCTTGCCATTAGGATTATATGTAAATAACAAGAAGCTATACAAAAGTATTGAAACAGCTGATGGAAATGGTAATTTCTATCTAAAACCAAATGGTGCTTTATTGATAACGGATAACGATGTAATTGTTTGCCAAACTGCTGAAATTTTAAACCATCATAATATTAATTATGGCATTCAATCAGGTCCTATGTTAGTTATTGATGGTCAAATTCATCCTAAATTTAATCCAAACTCAACTAACAAACACATTCGGAGTGCAGTTGGTAAATATAAAAACAAGAACGGAGAAGATTTTATTGTTTTTGCAATATCACAAGAAGAAGTCACATTTTTTGAAATGGCTCAATTCTTTATTAAACAATATAATTGTTCCAATGCACTGTGTATTGAAAGTGAAGGTTCTGTGATGTCAATACCCTATATTACAAATTTTTCTAATGAAAATCAAAACGTCATATGCCGATATTTAACTTACAACAATCAATAATTAAAACACCACATTATTACTTATTTTATTTTATTTTTTTAGGGTTAAGCTTTTTTTCTATTACTTTAAATGCTCAGAATTCTTCACAATTCACTAAGATAGAAATTTATTCTGACCAACAAATTAAAGTTGAAGTAGAGTTTAAACTGTATAATAGTATTTGTAAAGACTTAAATAAATCAAATAAGTACACTTATATTGTAACAGGTCAATTGTATAGTTTCAATAAAGAAGTCAAATGGAATTTGAAATACATCGATTGTAATGGTAACCCACAAGATGAAAAGAAAAATATTTCAATTGGAGGTAATGAGGCAGAAATTGGTCGAATAGAATCTATAGATCAAATATTTCAAGGTAACCTTGCCTCTAATAATAAAAGTTACATTAAAGTAATAATTGAAAATATTGAAGATTTAGTTATGAATAATAAATTCATTGAAGCAAAATCAGAATTAGAAAATAATAAATCTTTAATAAATGATGCAGCCTTAATCAATAAAAAATATTTGCTTATATATGATAAAGCAGAAAGGTATTACATTAAATCTATTAACACTATTTCAACATTAGATAAAAATGGACTTCAACTTGCAAATAATCTAATCAAAGAGTCGGAAGAACTTTTCCCTAATTTACCTAATAATATTTCTTTAAAGAAAAAAGAGTTAGAAATAATTAACCTTGAGCAAAATAGGATAGAAATTAAGAATGAAATCAATCAATTGATAGAACAAAACAATATTTTACAAGCTTTAATTAAATACAATGCTAATACTAAGTTATACAGCTCTCAAGAAACTGAAAAAATAATCATAAAAAAAGGAGAAACTATTGGGAACAAAAGTTTTATTAGTAAAGACTTTGTTTATGCAAAAGAATTGTATAATGAATTATTCAAACTTACTGGGGATAAAAATTACTTAGATGAAATTAATAAGTGTGAAAACAAAATAAAAAAACAAGAAGCTATCAATGATAAAATAATTAAGAGAAAAGAAAGAGAATTAATTTTAAAAAAAGGTTTTTCCAGCATTGGAATAGCTAGTGGTGAAATTGCAAAATATGGTTTTATTTATGAACGTGGAGGCAGAAAAACAGTTGGATTTCGTTTTTCGGCTAGAACAAGTTTAACCCCCGAAGAAGATATTTTAAATGGTAAAGTACTTGAAAATAAAACGGAATTAGAATTAGGTCCAAATTTTAGACTACTAAATAGACTCTACTTAAATATTGGTGTGGGTTATGGATTTTATGAGCGAATCATGAATAATGATTATTCAGGAAAACTATATCTTGAAAAAACTGGTTATACAGTTGCAACTACTGGATTAATGTTTAGAATTTCAAGAGCAATTAATATTAATGGAGGAGCCTCTTTTATGGATATTGAAAAGGATTTTTATAAACCTGAAATAACATTTGGTGTCACTTATAATCTTAAAAAAAATAACACAAGCCAAATTAATGCAAGTTCAACAGGTAAGAAATATAAGCCATCAAGGCAATATAAACCGAAACTATCTTCATTTTCAAGTCTTGGTTTTCAGAGTGGTGAAATTGCAAAATATGGTTTACTATATGAAACTGGTGGCAGGAGTGCAGTTGGTTTTCGTATTTCCGGTAGAACTACTCTTCAACCAGAGCAAATCATTAATGGAGAAGACATTGAAAATAAAAAAGAAATAGAATTAGGACCAAATTTTAGAATGAGTAACCGAATTTATTTGAATTTAGGAATTGGATACGGAAGTTATGATTATGTTATTCAAGATTATGATCAGGGAACTATTAAATATTATTTAGCAACAACGGGAATCATGTTCCGTATTTCTAGAATAATAAATATAAATGGAGGGTTGTCTTTTATGGATATTGATAAAGAAATTTATAAACCTGAAATTACATTTGGTATTTCCTTTAACCTACGAGGGAAATATAGATATTAAAAAACAGCAATCAGATAAAATGAAAAATATATTAAAATTTAAATTAATCTTAATTGCAATAATAGCATTTATAGTATCATTAAGTTGTACCAATGAATTCAATTATGTTAAAGTACAAAATGCTGTTAAGACTTTAGCATCAAGTAGTATAACGCAAACAACTGCTGATGTATCTGGCAATGTAATAACAGACAATGGTGAAAGCTTATTGGCTAGAGGTATTTGTTATGGCACAAGTAATAATCCCACTATATCTGGTTTAAAAAAAGTCTTTGATACAGCAACATTAGGAGATTACACATGCACCTTAGATAATTTATCACCAAGTACAACTTACTATGCAAGAGCTTATGCAACCAACAGCTATGGCACCGCTTATGGTGCTTCGATAACATTTACTACACTTGAAGCAACAGTGCCAATTATCTCATCGACTACTGCTGCAAGTTTAATAACTACAACAACTGCACGAACTGGAGGAACTATTTCAAATAGCGGTGCTTCAAACATTACAAGTCGGGGAGTTTGTTACAGCAGTACAGCAACAATTCCTACAATTGCAAATACTAGAACAAATGAAGGCACGGGTATAGGAACATTTATAAGTTCATTAGTGGGTTTAACAACTAATACCACATACTGTAAATCGTCAGCAAAAAGTGTACTGATTTAAGTCAAAACTAAGAGAGTGTTTTCAAAATCCTTAAATTTGATATTATGAGAACACCCAAGAAAAAAACAGCAGAGAATTTCATCAAAGACATTCGTAGAAACACACGAA
>JBEICW010000353.1:0-4006 GCA_040383785.1 Ignavibacteria bacterium
CAATATCATTGTTTCTCTTGTATTTTTTGAAAAGTTAACTTTAAATATATTATCTTTAAAAATAAAATACAAGAGTGCAACCCAAATATTAACGTTTTGAAAATTGGAATCTTTTTCTTGCTTTCTTTTGACCGTATTTTTTACGTTCAACCATTCTTGGGTCACGAGTTAATAAGCCATTAGCACGTAATGCTTCTTTATTCTCGATATTTACATCTACTAAAGCTCTAGATATGCCTAATCTTACAGCACCAACTTGACCACTAACGCCACCACCTTTTACAGTTACAAACAAATCAAAAGTACCTTTTGTATTTGTTAAACTTAAAGGCTTGTAAACGTCAGTTCTATGGTCTTCGATTGGAAAATAATCGCTGATTTCTTTTTCATTGATTATTGCTTTTCCAGTACCAGGCACCAATCTAACTTGAGCAACAGCAGTTTTTCTTCTACCCGTTCCAGCAAAAGTTTTCATTAAAAATGCTCCATTGGGATTAAAAAAGTTTATTATTAGAAAATTCTGTTTATTATAGATAATTTATAATCAATAATATCATTATACAGAAAAAAATAGAAAAAATCTATAAAAAGATCTAGGATAAAGACTATGCAGTATATATAAAATTAAAAGGTTTAGGCATCTGAGCACTATGTGGGTGTTCGCTACCAGTATATACTTTTAATTTTTTGTGCATTGACTTACCTAATTTAGTTTTCGGCAACATACCTTTTACAGCATATTCGATAACTCTTTCAGGGTGTGTAGCCATCATTTCTTTGAAAGAAGTGAATCTATCACTACCAATATAGCCAGAGTGACTAAAATACTCTTTTTGGCTCTCACGTTTGCCTTTGAATACAATTTTATCTGCATTCAACACAATAACAAAATCACCACCATCTACGTGTGGAGTGAAACTTGGTTTGTGTTTACCTCTAATTAAAGTTGCGATTTGAGCAGCAGCACGACCTACATTCAGACCTGCTACGTCAATAACCCACCATTGTGCGTTAACATCTTCTTTTCTTAGAGATTGTGTAAATTTAGCTGATGGTTTCACAGCGTATACTCCTAAAAAATGAATTTCGATTTTTATACAGAATACAAAATTAACTAAAAAATATTTATAAACAAAGTTTTTACTTTAAATTGTTTAAAAAAGCATTATTTTTTTTATTAATAGAGTGAATTTATTAAATGTGAAACAGAAATAATTCATTAATAACTTGAAAGATTTATTTATTTTTTCTGTTGATAAAATCATATTCTGAATTTGAAAAGTGTGAATTCGAAATAGGTTATTAAATAAATATTATTTATATATCCTACTTTTCCACTTTAAAAATTTCACAAAAACAACTGACTATAAATATACATAATTTTTATCCTTTTAAATATATTATTCCTTATTTTTGTGATAATAAAAATAATAAATATTACTTTTTACTATTTTAATACATAATGGCAAAAATATTAGGAATTTCAGCTTATTATCATGATTCGGCAGCAGCTTTGGTTGTTGATGGCGATATTATTGCCGCTGCACAGGAAGAAAGATTTACCAGAGTTAAACATACTCCTGATTTTCCGATAAATTCCATAAAATATTGCTTAGAAGAAGCTGGGCTGACAATTGATGAGTTAGATGCTGTTGTCTTTTATGATAAGCCATTGCTCAAGTTTGAGCGATTAATCCAAACTTACTATTCATTTGCTCCCAAAGGTTTGGTTTCATTTCTAAAGGCAATACCTGTTTGGCTAAATGAAAAAATGTTTCTCAAAAGAAATATCTATAATGGACTTGCTGAAATTGAAAATTACGACAAAAAGAAACTAAAATTATTATTCACAGAACACCATTTATCACATGCTGCGAGTGCCTATTACCCTTCTAACTTCGAGAACTCCGCTATATTGACTATAGACGGCGTTGGTGAATGGACTACTACGTCAATCGGGCTTGGGCAGGGCAATCAAATTAAACTACTCAAAGAAATGCACTTTCCACACTCTGTTGGGCTATTGTATAGTGCATTTACTTATTATCTCGGTTTTACAGTTAATTCTGGTGAGTATAAATTAATGGGATTGGCACCCTACGGCAATCCAAATTCGGAGCAAACTTTTAAATTTATTGAAAAAATAAAGTCCGAAATAGTAGATATAAAGTCTGACGGCTCAATTTGGTTAAACCAAAAATACTTCAATTATGCCACAGGACTTAGAATGGCAAATGACACAAAATGGTCTGAATTATTCGGTTTTCCTCGAAGAGAGGGCGAGGCAGAATTAAAGCAAGGGCATTGCAATTTAGCTTTAGCAATTCAGACTGTTATCGAAGAAATTGTTATCAAAATGGCAAAAGAAGCAAAGCGACTGACTAATTCCGACAATCTTTGTCTTGCTGGTGGAGTTGCCTTAAATTGTGTAGCAAATGGCAAATTACTAAAAGAAGGTATATTCAAAAATATTTATATCCAACCTGCTGCCGGAGATGCTGGTGGTGCATTAGGCGGAGCTTTGGCAGTAGATTATATGTATTTTGATACAAAACGAGAAACCTCTAATAATTCAACTTTAGATAATATGAAAGGTGCGTATTTAGGACCTGAATATTCAGATAAAGAAATAGAATTAAACAACAAAAAAACAAAAGCAGTCTATACCAAATATGAAGATTTTAGCGAATTAACTGAGTTAGTTGCTGAAAAATTATCTAATGGAAATGTAGTTGGGTGGTTCCAAGGAAGAATGGAATTTGGACCAAGAGCTTTAGGAAATAGGAGTATTTTAGGTGATGCACGCAATCCAGAAATGCAAAAAAAGCTAAACCTAAAAATCAAATATCGTGAGGGATTTAGACCATTTGCACCATCAGTATTGGCTGAAGATTGTAATGAATATTTTGATTTGAAAACAGATTCACCATATATGTTATTAGTTAGCCAAGTACAGAAAAATCGCTTGAAAGAACTGCCAGAAAATTACAACGAAATGCCGCTTTGGGATAGATTATATTTCACTCGTAGCGATATTCAATCGGTAACACATCTTGACTTTTCGGCACGAATCCAGACTGTCCATAAAGAAACAAATCCACGCTATTGGGAATTGATAAATGCTTTTAAATCGCTCACAGGATATGGAGTGATTGTCAATACCAGCTTTAATGTTAGAGGCGAGCCAATAGTATGCACGCCAAATGACGCTTACCGATGCTTTATGGCAACCGAGATGGACTATTTGGTAATTGGCAATTACGTTTATATCAAAACCGAACAAATAGATTGGCAAAACAGCGAAAAATGGCAAACAAAGTTTAAGATGGATTAGTTAAAATAGATTAGAGTTAAAATGGATTATATCTGCAAAATTAGCAGTAAAACTTTATTTTTGTTCTACATAATCAACCTTGCCTGTTCGATACCTTATTAGATTAGTCTTGTTTTGCAGAAAGTTTTTTCACAATGTAAAGGTTAAATAATTAACGTAAGCTATCTTCAATATCTTTTTTATTTCCAATTAATTTTTCCAAGACTATACATTTTCGCTAAACTGTCATTTTTTTTGAGATAGGGGAGAGATTAAATAGACAACATAGGGTATTCTTAGCTCACTGATATATTTATCTATATAAATATAAAAGACTACTTATTCTGTTAAGTAGTCTTTTATAAATAATCTTTTTAGTAATCTTTTCTGTTTTTATGCTAATTCGCCGAATATTTCGTATTCTTCTGCTGATGTGATTTTTACATTTGCGAAATCACCAATTTTGAATGACTCTTCAGTTTCGAATGTTACTGTATTATCTACATCTGGAGCATCATATTCTGTTCTACCTATATATTTATTGTCTTGTCTTTCTTCGATTAAAACTCTAAATGTTTTACCGATTTTAGCTTGGTTTTTAGCTAATGAGATTTTTTGTTGAGTTAACATAACTCTCTCTCTACGTGCATCTTTAATTGATTGTGGAATTGGGTCGCCAAGTGGATAAGCGCC
>JBEICW010000354.1:0-3998 GCA_040383785.1 Ignavibacteria bacterium
TGTTGTTGTCGAATCTGTTGGTGAAGGTAAAAAAGGTAAATTGTCAATACTTGACGGTGCATATATCAAAGGTTTAATTTTCCTATTAAAAGATAGTTGCACATTAGAAACAAATGATAATTACGGATTTACAAAATTGGGAGGTCCATCATCTACAACAGGAGCGGTTAGGTCAAGTGTTACAAGGAGTTTTGGAAAATCAAGATATAAGTATTTAGGTGGACAAACTATGACAGTTGGTGATGGATTGCCTGAAGAGGTACTCTCTATTGAAATTAATAACACAGCAGAAACTAATAACCAAGTCAATTTGTCTAATAATACAATTAAAGTAATTGATACCGTAAAAATGACATCTGGAAGATTTTCTATGCTTAGTAAAGAATTAAATCTTCAAGGGCAATTAATAATGGAACCGGGAACAGAAATTGAATACGGAACCGGTAAATTTAGAGTTTCTGGACTGCAAAATCAGATATTAAGATTAAATAATAATGAAATGGCTGTTTATGATATGTTGATTGACAAAACAGGTGGAAGTTTAAAAATCGATGGTAGTAATCCTGATGCAAGAGTATTGGTCAAAAATAATTTAATATTTAATGATACAAATACAGTCAATATTGATGTGCGTTCTACTGGTAGGCTGTTGATATTAGATTCGAATGCTTCTGTGAGTAAAATTGGTGGCGGATATGTAGATGGCAGAGTTAGAGTTTGGTTCCCATCTGGAAACTCAACTAAAACATTCCCAATCGGTATAGGTACCAATTATATGTATGCTGTTGTTGAGTCTAATACTACATCAAATGATACAATCAAATATGTTGAGGGTATTGTAAATCAAAATCCATTAATTCAACCAACTTTTGGTAATAGACTATCTGATGATAGTAGATTGAATTATTATTGGAGTTTAGTGCCATTGGATTCTGTAGACACACAAATTGGAATAAGATCATTTAAAACTAAATTCAGAGTACCAAATTCATTAATCACAAATTTTGATATTCCTAATTCTGTTATAAGAAGAAGATCATTATTTGCTGAAGCTGGTGAATGGACTGAACGCAGATACGACCAATTAACTTGGAATATTGATACTTCCACTGTAACTTTCAAATCAACAACAACTCCTTGGACTGGATTAGGTGAGTTCTTTATTGGTGAAAAAGCTAAAAGAGTCTTTTATGCTCGTACTAATGGACTATGGTCAAGTAATACTACTTGGTCATTCACGTCAGGTGGAAGCTCAGTACCGGATGGAATATTCCCAAATAGTGATTGGAATTTAGACCCTGAATATATAACTGAAGAAAGAGATAGTGTTGTTATCACAGATTTAAATGGTATTCCAGTAACTATTACTTTAGATACAAGACCAAAATTAGCATTTTTTAACTTAGATGGAACTTCAAAATTAGTAATGTTAGATACTACTTATATTAGTGGTTCGCCTTATGGTATTACAAATGCAATTATCGAAGGCGGTACAATAGAAAATAAAACACCATTAGGTATTAATACTGACATAAATACAAGTTTATTTAGGTTTGTTCCGGCAGCGGTATTTACTTCTGATGTTAGTTTTATATTCTCGGGTGATCAGCCACAAATTTTTGGGAATGCTTTCCCATCAACTATTGCTAATTTAACATTTAATAATACAGGTGACTCACTTTTAGGTGAAAATATTATTAAATTGCCTAACTCTACGTTAAATCTTACTAATTTTAGTATAATTAACGGCAATATTAGAGCAGACGATGCAAGTTCTGACATAAGAATTTCTGGTAATATGAATTTGAATAAAGATTTTGATTTTACTATTGACGAAACTGGATTGCCAGTTTGTCCAACCATTACATTTACTGGCGCAGGAACTACTGACCAAGTAGTTAGTGGACCTGGTGAGTTCAAAGCCTGCGAATTAACTATGGATAGGGGAGTTGGAACTGGTATTGCCTCAATTGAAACAAATTTAGAAGTTACTCAAAAAATTGATCTAAAAGAAGGAGCTAATACAAATCAGCAAATCTTGGGTATTGGTGATGGTGGCAATATTTATATTTCAAACTCTAATCCAGCTACTTCTATTGTTGATTTTAGTAATAGTGGTACATTAAATTATATTAGTACCACTCCTACAAGTGGCAGCTTGATAAGAGAAATTTTGCCAAACAACACATATTTATATCCAATTGGCTCTTTTGAGATTGGAATTAATTTAACTGGATTTGCTACTTATACAGGAACTTCTGGTACTGGTGGTCAAATGGGAGTAAGAACTTCAAGTGGAACAAGCCCTAATTTTGTAGATGGACACCTTAAACTTTCTTTCGGTGCTTCGGATTATTTAGGTAGATATTGGGCAATTGATGGTGTTACTCATAGCGTCACAGGAACATTCAAATTTGATTATAATAATGCTGACATTAAAAATCAAGAAGCGGATATCACAACTATTGGTCATTGGACTGGTCCTAAAGAAAATACTGCAGGGACTTGGGGAAAAATTACTACTGGATTAAATTTGGCAAATAATTATTTTGAAACTCAAAGTTTATCAGCAACAAGTTTAGTTGGAGATTGGACAATTGGTAACTTTGAAGCATTTATGAGAATTTTCTATTCTCGTATGTCGGGTAATTGGTCGAGTGATCAGTCTTGGACTTTATTACCTACACACACAGGTCCTATCGTTGGAGTCGGAATAATACCTGTATTATTGGGCGATTCGGTTGTGGTTGGCGGTGGATTGAGTGGAGTTGGTAATCATACAATTAATTTAGATTTGCCAACTGTCGAACTAACCGGCGTTCAAGTTGGTGGAACAAGTGATAAAACGGGTACATTAATTTTGAATAATAATGTAATTACTGGTACTAATTTTAGAATTTTAGATGGGTCAGATTTACAAATTGGTCATCCAGAAGGAATTGTAACTACTGGTAACTTTGGTAATATACAGACTGACAATCAAAGATTTTTCTCTAATCAGGCAAATTACACTTATAACGGAACAGTTAATCAAGTAACTGGTAGTGCACTTCCAAATGCTGTTAACTCTCTAACTATCAAAAATAGTGGAACTCTTGATAATACTGTAACATTATCAAATAGTACCACTATTACTAAAAATGCTACTATTGAAGATGGAACACTTGATTTGAATGCAAATACCATCAATTCTGGGTTACCTGCTATTGGCACATTTAGGATATTTGACAATGCTAAATTAATAATCGGTGGCACTAATGATATGGAATTAGTTGCTAATAATTACAGCACATATACAATTGACAATAACTCAACTATAGAATTTGATGGTACTGACCAAATAGTTAGTAACCTTCCAGGCTCTTTGAATACTACCGGTATAGGTAACTTAATTGTTAAAAATGCAGGTAATAAAGATGTTAATGAAGCTATGCTGATCAAAGGGCGTTTAGATATATTGGCTGGTTGTATATTAAAAGTTGCTGTTGGTATCAATTCAATGCATATTTTAGGTAATGTTTGTAACGAAGGCTCTATAATCGATATCTATGGTGTAATGGAAGTAGGACAATAAAATTCAAAAGTAAAAATAAATAATAATTAAATAATTTAAATTTTAAAACAAATAATATAAAAAAGGTGGATTATGAAAGGAGAAATTTCTATGTAAATAAAATTTACAAAAAAATTATACAGGTGATATATACTTTGACTAATAGAATTAATAATCCAACCAAAAAGCATAAAGAATCTCTAAATTCTAAAAAGTATATTAGTTAAAAAAAATGGCACATTTATTGTTAGAATAAAAAGTGAAATTAATGTAATTTTTTATGTTTAATATTCTACAAAATTTTTATTGAATGTATATAAAAAAACAACTAAATGATAAAATTAGCCATTTTTTAAAATATGGATAGTAAATTAAAAATTTTAAAATAAATATATTAAAATAGATTAATTATCGTCATTGTATATGTATTTAGAAAATTTATTAA
>JBEICW010000355.1:0-3996 GCA_040383785.1 Ignavibacteria bacterium
ATCTTTGTAATAATAATATTTACATTTTCAAATTTTCTTTGTAAGAAATGGAAAAACAAACAACAATAGAAAAATCGGTTTCATTAGAAGGTATTGGTTTACATACTGGAAATTTAACTACAATAACTTTTTATCCTGCTCCGACAAATTACGGATATGTCTTTGTTAGAACTGATTTGGAAGTTCCGGTAGAAATCCCTGCTTTAGTTGATTATGTTACTGATTTATCCAGAGGAACAACTATTGGTAAAGATGGAGTATTCGTTCATACAGTAGAGCATGTATTGGCTGCTTTGGTTGGTTTGCAAATAGATAATTGCAAAATTGAACTCTCTGCAAATGAGCCACCAGTGATAGATGGCAGTTCAATTGAATATGTAAATGTATTACTCGAAGCTGGCATAAAGGTACAAGACGCAAAGAGAAATTATTTTGAAATTGATGAGACAGTAAGATTTACAAACGAAGAAAAAGGCGTAGATATAGTTGCTTTGCCTCATGAAGAATATAGAATTACTGTTATGGTTGATTATGCTAATCCTGCATTAGGTAGCCAACACACAGGGCTTTTTGACTTCAAAAAAGAGTTTATATCAGATTTTGCTCCAGCTCGAACATTTTGTTTCCTGACAGAAGTTGAAATGTTGCACCAAAATGGACTTATAAAAGGTGGTAGTTTGGATTCGGCAATTGTTATTGTTGATAAAGAAACAAATGAAGAAGAGCTAACAGAAATTAAAAAAATATTCAAATTAGATAAAAATCCTGAAATTGGTGATAATGGGATTTTGGATAATAGAGAATTAAGATTTAGAAATGAACCTGCAAGACATAAATTATTGGATATGATTGGCGACTTGGCATTAGTTGGAGTTCCAATCAAAGGGCAAATTTTGGCCGCAAGACCTGGTCACTTAAGTAATTTTGAATTTGCTAAAAAAATTAGAGAACTTTATCTTCGTAAAAAAAGACAAAAAAAATATGATTATAAAACTTCTGATAAATTCATTTTTGATGTAAATGACATAATGAAAATTTTACCACATAGATATCCGTTTTTGATGATCGACAAAATCATTGATTATGATGATGAAAACCAAATAATTGTTGGGTACAAAAACGTAACTATTGGTGAGCAATTTTTTCAGGGACATTTCCCAGGCAAACCTATTATGCCGGGTGTTTTACTTTTAGAAGCAATGGCACAGACTGGTGGTATCTTGATATTAAAATCTCAAGGTGAAGATTATGTTAATGGTAAAATTGCATTCTTTATGAGTATTACAAGTGCAAAATTTAGAAGACCTGTAACGCCCGGTGATCAAGTCTTTTTTGAAGTAAAACTAGTTCATAAAAAAATGAATGCTTTTACTTTTGATGCAAAAGCTATTGTGCTGGGTAAAGTAGTCGCAGAAGCAGAATTGCAAGCAGCTTTAGTTGATAGATAATAAAGTTAACTCAAATAAACAAATAAAACTTAATAAATAAAAATTAAAATAAATAAAAGTTAAGCAAAAGGCTTAGATAATGATACATCAAACTGCAATAGTTTCAAAAAATGCAAAAATAGGTGCAAATGTAAAAATCGGTCCATTTTCTATTATTGAAGATGATGTAGAAATTGGGGACGATACAGAAATTGCCGCTCATTGTGTAATCGCAAATGGCAGTCGATTAGGCGAAAGAGTTAAGATATTCGCTGGGGCTGTAATTGGCACTGCACCACAAGATTTAAAATACAATAACGAAGTTACTTACGCTTTTGTAGGAGACGATACTGTAGTTAGAGAGTATGCAACAATTAATAGAGGCACTGTTTCTACTGGAAAAACTGTTGTCGGAAAAAATACTTTAATTATGACTTATTGCCATATTGCTCACGATTGTGTGGTTGGAGATAATGTCGTTATTTCTAATGTTTCTCAATTAGCTGGACACGTAAAATTAGAAGATTGGGTTGTGCTTGGTGGTATGGCTAAAATCACTCAATTCTGTTCAGTTGGAAAACACGCAATGGTTGGTGCTGATGTTAAAGTGGTGAAAGATGTAGCCCCATTTACATTAGTTGGTAGGATTCCGGCTCAGGTAGAAAGCATAAATAAAGTTGGACTTAGAAGAAGAGGTTTTGATAAAAATGTTATTGATGCTATCGAAAACTTTTATGATACATTGCTTTTCTCTGGGTATAATAATCGTGACGGAATGGCTAAGTATTTGGCAAACAATCCTTTAATAGTGCAAGATGTTCAGGATTGTATTAATTTCATCAATAATTCAACTCGCGGTATTCATAGATAATTTCTTAAGTAGTATTTTTTTTAATGTAAGGGCTGGATTTTCCAGCCCTTTTTTTTTGCACACTTTTCAACAAAAATTAAAAAAAACTTCACGGTATTTCACGGTTTTTGCCTGTTTTTTTTTCTTACTCCCAGCCCTTCGGGCAGGTTTGGGGGTGAGGTCGCGGGACTTTTCACCCTTGATACTATTGCGAATTCACAGCAAAGAAAACCACCTCTGTCAGCAAAGCTGACATTCTTAAGCCAGCGGAGAACATAAGAAAATTGGGCGAGCCGCCCAATCTACACAAAAAGAAACAAAAAAAGTCAAGCGAGACGCTTGACCTAACGAATAAAAAAAGAAGTATATTTTGTAAGTAATTAGTTTACAGTTTTGCCAGTTTATGAATACCGTCAACTAACTTATCCAAATCACTTGTAACTGTATAAACGTTTGGTGTAACTCTAACTCCCTTGATATTTGCCCAAATAATTGAAACAGTATGAATTTTGTATTTATCAAATAAAAAGTTTTCAATTTCTGCTGGCTCTTTACCTTCAATTATAAAATTAGATATTCCGCAGCTATTTTTATCATTAGTATTGGTATTTAATTTGAATTTGGGTATATCCAAACATTTATCTGTCCAATATTTTTTTAAGTAATGCAACCTTTTTTGTTTACGTGTAGTAGTTATCAAATTATGAAAATCTAAAGCATAACCTATTGCCATTTCACTTGGAAAACTCCTTGTACCAAGCGATTCAAATTTACGTATATCCCCACCATCAGGCTCTGGAGCAGATAATAATGCCCAAATATTTTTAATTTTATCTTTTTTGATATACATCATTCCACTTCCAAATGGAGCTGAAAGCCATTTATGCAAACTAGTAGCAAAATAATCGCAATCCAAATCACTAATTTTATAATCAATATGAGCAAATGAGTGAGCGCCATCTACCAAAACCTCAATTCCTTTGCTATGAGCAACATCTGCGATTTTTCGTGCAGGCATAATTTGCCCATTCCAATTAATGATATGAGTAATATGAACTAACTTAGTTTTGCTTGTCATAGCTTTAGTAAATTGCTCAACTACATATTCTTCATTAGGAATTGGCATTTCTAAATCTAACCAAACTAATTTAATTTTATCTCTCTTTTCTCTTTGTTTCCAAGCATTTATCATATTTGGATAGTCTTGTTTGGTTAGGATAATTTCGTCACCTTCCTCCAAATTCAACCCAAATATAATTGTATTTAATCCCTCTGTAGAATTTCTATTTATGGCAATCTCTTCGGCATCTACTCCTGCCAAAAGAGCTAAATTCTGGCGAAGCGGCTCGCGTGCTTGGTCTAAAATTCGCCACATATAATAACTTGGTGCCTCGTTACACATACGGTTATATTTATCGAGGGCATCTTGAACTATAATTGGCGAAGGTGCAACTCCCCCATTATTAAGGTTAATAAGATTAGGCGATGCACTATAAGAATTTTTGATATAATGCCAAAAATCATTATCTATAATTGCATCATCAGTAGAGATTTTGGATAAATCCCTTTCTGCTGCTTCTAAATTATTATTGAGGCTATTTTCTATTACATTAGCCAAAGAAAATGCACCCAAAACTCCAGCCATTTGCTTTACGAAATTTCTTCTGTCAGCCATAACTTTATCTATTAATTATTATAAAATATTTAAAATTGCTTTAA
>JBEICW010000356.1:0-3980 GCA_040383785.1 Ignavibacteria bacterium
GTTTAATAATAATTAATTAATTAAACAAAAATAGCAATTAATTAATTGAAATTATTAATAAATTTTACTTTAAACTATGAAAATTATTGATTATTTTGATTTTTTTGGATAAAAACCGTGTTAACTTAAAAATGTGTGTAAACAATTACACAATTTTGTAATAAAAATGTATTTCATATTAAACTTTACCTATTAAAATTAAATACTCTAAGTTTTTTATAACTATATTCTAACATTGAATAATTAATTCCACCAATACCCATTCCCGAACTTTTATCGCCACCAAATGGCATCCAATCAGTTCTAAATGCAGTATGGTCATTAACCATAATTCCAGTTCCATTTAATTTTTCAGATAGATCAAAAGCAGAATTCAAATCATTTGTAAATAATGCAGAATGAAACACAAATTCCGAATTATTTGCCCAATTAATTGCTTCGTTTATGTCGTCATATTCATAAAGGCAAACTACTGGTCCAAAAATCTCATTAGTGCTAACTAAGGCGTCTTTACTTGGGTTAATTAGCAAAGTAGGAGCATAACAAGTATCCCCAATTTTATTCCCACCAAATGCTAATTTGCAATTTGCATTTTTATCCAAAATTGCTAACTTTACCCAATTATCTATTCGTTCTATTGATTGTAGATTGATGACTGGACCCAAATCTGTATCTTCATCATTAGGATTACCAACTTTAAGATTATTTGCTATTTCGGTTAGTTTTTCTACAAATGAATCTGAGATATTACGCGGTATAAATACCCTTTGAGTAGAAACGCATACCTGCCCCGAATGGTAATAGCCACCTTTTGCGATACTTTTTGCAATTCGTAAAATATCTTCATCTGATTGAATATCGTCAGCAATTATGACAGGTGCTATTCCTCCGTGTTCCAATCCAAACCTAACACCATTATGTAATTTGCGACTTAATTGCCAACCCACAGCAGCCGAGCCAATAAATGATAAATATGCAATCCTATTATCTGAAACAATTTGTCCAGCAACATCATTATCACAAATTAATTGTTGCAAATAATACTCAGGCACACCTGCTTCATAAAATAATTTTACCAAATAATCACAAGTTAGTGGTGTTGCTGGTGCGGGTTTGATTAATACCGGGCTTCCAACCGCAAAAGCTGGTATTACTTGATGTATAATTAAATTTATTGGGTGGTTAAATGCCGAAAGTGCATAAATTACACCAATTGGTTCATAACTGTAACTTGCATATCTATTTTGTGAGCTTGGTGTAAGTTCCATCGGAATTTCTTGACCAGACATACTTCTCAATGTTGCAATCGCAATTTTAACTCCATCAATTGCTCTATCCATTTCGATAATAGTGTCTTTTTTGGGTTTTCCTCCTTCAGAAATTGCAATATTTATAATTTTATCATAATCTCTTTTTAGCAACTCAATGATTTTCTCTAAAATTGCTAATCTCTCGAATTTCTTTAGTTTTTTATGAGTTGATTTACCTTGAAAAAAACTATATAACAATTCTAACTTTTTATTTGCTGATTCTATGTTTTCTAATTCTAATTCGCCAACTTTAGATTTATCATAAGGAGAAAAAACTTCTAATTTCATAATGACTTTTACTTTTCATTTCATTAAAATTCTTAATATATTTACTCAAAATTAACAAAAAATTCTTATTGTCTTATTATATTTTATTTAAGATATTAATGTTTTAAATAAAAATCGTATTTTTGTAGTCTATACGATATTAAATAATGAAAATTAAAATAAATTATATATAAAAATTTAATCGGATATCAAATGTCTAAAGAATTAAGAAACTATCTATTTACTTCTGAGTCAGTATCAGAAGGGCACCCAGACAAACTTTGTGACCAAGTATCAGACGCTGTACTTGATGCTTTATTAGAAAACGACCCAGATGCAAGATGTGCTTGTGAGTGCTTTGCTTCTACAGGTATGATTTTAGTTGGTGGTGAAATCAAAACAAGTCAATATTTTGATTTGCAAACAATCGCTAGAGATGTAATCAAAGATATTGGCTATACAAAAGCTGAATATAGATTTGACGCTGACTCTTGTGCGGTGATAAATGTAATCAATCAACAATCCGCTGATATAGCTATGGGTGTGGATACTGGCGGTGCTGGCGACCAAGGAATTATGTTCGGTTATGCAACGAACGAAACACCTGAACTAATGCCTGCTCCACTTATGTATTCTCATAGATTGATGCAAGAATTGGCTACTGTTCGTAAAGCTGGAAATATTATGAAATACTTGAGACCTGATAGCAAATCTCAAGTAACAATAGAATACACTCCAGATAACCAAATCAAAAGAGTTCATACAGTTGTAGTTTCTACTCAACACGACCCAGATGTTAATCAAGCTCAAATCAAACAAGATTTGATTGAAAATGTAATTACAAAAGTAATTCCTGCTCAATATTTAGATGAAAATACTATTTATCACGTAAATCCAACTGGTAATTTCGTAATTGGTGGTCCTCACGGCGATTCTGGACTTACAGGACGTAAAATCATTGTTGATACTTATGGTGGTAAAGCTCCTCACGGTGGTGGTGCTTTCTCAGGTAAGGACGCAACAAAAGTAGATAGATCAGCGGCTTATGCGGCTCGTCATATCGCAAAAAATATAGTTGCAGCTGGTGTTGCTAATGAATGTACAATTCAATTATCTTATGCAATTGGAGTTGCTCAGCCAATTTCAATTCACTTGGACTTGAAAGGTAGCGAAGTAGATACTTACGATTTATCTCAATTTATCATCAATAATATTGATTTAACTCCAAAAGGAATTATCACTCGTTTGGGATTAAAAAGACCTATTTTCAGAGCAACAGCAGCATATGGACACTTTGGTAGAAATGAGTTCCCTTGGGAAAATTTAGACTTGGTAGAATTATTCAAAACTAATTTTAAGTAAAATTATTTTCAAACAAGGGGTTTCAAACCCCTTGTTTTTTTATACCTACTCCACCACCACTTTCTCTACTAATGTTTGGTTTGGAGTGATGAGTTCTAAGAAATATTGCCCTTTGCTTAGCTCTTTTGCGTTTAGTTTAATCACTTTTTCGGTTAATTCTTTAACTTCAAAATCGCCGACTTCTCTGCTGTTGCCTGTAATATCTACTAATCTTAACTTGTGATTTCCCTTTTCTTCGGTATTGATTTTGATAGTCAAATCGCTGCTTACAGGGTTTGGACTGACACTCATTTTTGTTGGAGTAAAGAATACCACCTTTCGCAATTCTTGCAAACAAATCTCACCAACATTCAAGAAGCCATTTTCTTGTTCAACTTCTAATCTGTCTGTTTTATGCTCAAATGACTCAATTATTATGTCATTTTCCATATTCTGACTTAAGTATGTTTTGCCAATGATTGTACTTAAAATATTCTCGCCTTTTGTGATATTAGCTTTGCCTGCTACTTCAAATTCTCTTTTATTGTTATTAATTGTGCTTGGAATTTGTGGGATATACACATCATTATTAAGTGATATTCGCAATTTATAATCAAGCTCAAATGGATAAGTCATATTTTCATCATTAATTTCAAATTTTATGGGCAGTTCTACATTATCCAAACCCGCTTCTGTAGTTACTTTTGGAGCAATTACTTTTGCCAAATATTGAACAGAATTTATGCCTTTTCCTCTGAAAGTAATCGTTACAGATGTATCGCAGTCGCCACCGTAGTTTAGAACTATCTCGCCACTGAAATCGCCCTCTACTACTGGCTTGAATACCATTTCCAAATTCAACATATCAATCATAATATCGCCATAAACCATTAATCCAACATCTTTTGGCAAATTCAATTTTAATCTTTTTTCATCGCCAATTTCTACATTTCCGAAGTCGTAATCTGTGAAATCTAATTTATATTCTCTTGGACTAATGAACTCTACATCAATACTTTTTTCGTTTGTGCAGCCATTTTCGTCTGTAACTATTAATTTATA
>JBEICW010000357.1:0-3957 GCA_040383785.1 Ignavibacteria bacterium
ACCCATAAACGTATTAGGTATAAAACTATTGTATTTCCATAGCACAGCAGCATCAATTATATTATCACTCAAATAATAATAATCTTGCCATAATTCATCTTTCCATTCTAACTCAATATTTAATTTATTAGCTAAAAACGGTATTGATAAATAAGTATGTTTAGGAACAATTATTTTATTTAATTTCTTATATCTTATTACTAATTCAATTGCGTGTGTGCAACTATCGGTTGCTATTGCATATTTAGAACCAAAGAACTCAGCAATTTTATTTTCAAACTCATTGACTATTTGAAACATAATTAGTCCTTCTTATTAATATAAGAGCCGTGGCTCAAATGTAAATATTCAATATCATCTAATATTGCAATTTGCTCATCACCCATTAAATAATATGCAATTATAGACCACAATGGTGCATCACCCCATCTATTACTATATATACCGTGTGATTTATCAACATTATTTAAAAAATCAGTAACCAATTTATTATTCTTAAAATAATTTAGATCCAACATCATAAAATTAGTTAAAATACCACCAATTGATTTGAAATCAACATCCGTAACTATATTATTATTCTTAATAAAATCAGTAGTAAGTTTCTCCATTCCAACGATAACATTTGGATCGTCAAGGTGCGAGTATATATATGGAAATGCAAATTTAATACCCTGGTCAATAACATTATCAAATACACCATTAACATTATCAAATACATTATGTGGATATTTAGTGATTATAACATCCTCATCAATTCTAATTATATAATGATATTCATCACTTAGATAATCAATTATGTCAATTGCCCAAAATTGACACATGTGTTTATAACCAATCTCAAATCTATCTGATAATTCAGTTGGAGGACATAATTCATAATTCATAATATTTTTTTTATCATCAAATGCACTATACGGCTTTGATGTTTTAATGTTTAAAAAAATCAATGGTAATAATGAATTTAATTGTATATAGTCCTGGTGCTCCTTTGGTATATTTCCTTCGTGGTATATTATAATATCAAATTGATGTTTTGTTTTTGTTGTAATCATATTGTAAATACTATTATTACGTTGTATTAACGTATTATATTTATCAACTGTTTCATAACCACGAGTAAGAACAACTATTGCATGTTTATTTTTCATATTTTTATTTCTATATTAAATTTTTAATTGAGTCTAGTATTCTAACACTATCACGCTCACCTATTATTTTTGCTGGACTACCACCATATATCTTCCAGGGTTCGGTGTCTTTATTTAGATATGAGTTAGCACCTACAACTGAACCTTCAGCTAATGTAACACCTGGTGCAACCGAACAGTTAACTCCCAATGTTGCAAATCTCTTAAATACAACTGGCTTGTTTATTACCGTTCTATATTCAATTGGAACAACCGGTGATAATAAACCTTGATGAAAATCATCGGATGAACAAATTATTTTACATCCACTTGCAATACCACTAAAATCATCCATCTCAATATAGGCATCTACACCACCTATTATTGATACATGTGGTGCTATATGAATATAATTACCAAACTTAAATTTTGTTGATATATATGTCCAATCATCTATTGATATATGCTTACCAAACATATTAATATCAAAGTGTTTTATGATTGATGTATCGGCAATCCTAATGTCATTATCAACTAATATATCATTATATATTTTCTTATATTCTAATATAGTTTTATTCATATAAACTCCTTATCCAAGTCAACACCTAAATATGGTCCAGTCTTATATTCGTATATCAATGTGTTGTCTTCTAATATTTCGTAATTATGACCACCAAATAATGTTATTGATATGTCACCAGGAAACAATATATCACTACCAATCATTGTGTTATCTTCATCATAATAAATAAATTTAACTACACCGGATATAATTACCCAACTCTCTTGTGCAATAACATTATTATTAAGTAACTCGTGATAAATATGTTTATGTGGTTTGAATGTTTTACCTTTATTTAATCTCAATGCTGAGCATTGAATAAAGTTATTATCATCAACAATATTATCTCTTTCATTTATCATATCATCTTTTCTATAAATGATATGTAATAGTTTATTAAACTGATTAATTATTTTTTTCATTGTCTATATATTCCTTAATCTTATCACAAACATAATCAACATCAACTATTGTCATACCGTGATGAGCACCTAATAAAAATCCATCTCTCATTATTATATCAGCATTAGTAAATGGTTGTAAGTATTCTCTATAAACAGGATGTCTTGTTATGTTACCAGCAAATGTAACTCTTGTTTGAATTTCATTATTTTCTAAATGAGTTAATAAACCTAATCTATTTTTATACTGTAATGGTATTGCTAACCAATTTGGTTTAATTGAGTCATCAGGTAATAATAAACCAGGAACATCTTTTAAGTTACTAATATATCTCTCAATATTATTTCTTCTTATTTCAACAAATTTATCTAATCTATTTAATTGAACTAAACCGAAGGCAGCATTCATCTCAGATGATTTAAAATTATATCCTAATACACCATAAAGAAATTTAAAGTCATAAGGTATTCCATCTACACTATGATTAAATCTCTCATCAACTTCTTCAGTGTTATTACCAATTCTACCCCAATCTCTAAATTGTAGTGCAACATCTCTTAATTTAATATCATTAAACATTACCATACCACCAGAACCACCAGCAGTAATTACGTGTGAAGCGTAAAATGATGTTGTTGATATATCACTTTCTTCTGTGTATGTCATTGTATCAGCACTATCTTCAATTAATATTATATCTTCTCTATTAATACTAATTAAATATTCTCTAATAGATTTCCAATTAGGTTTGTTACCAATTAAATTTGGTATCATTATTACTTTTGTATTTGATGTAATTTTATTTATTACTTGTTCTAATGTTGGAACATAAGCTAATAAATCAACATCACAAAAAACAGGTGATAATCCTAATTGTATCATAGGTGCAACGGTTGTTGAAAACGTACAAGCAGGTGTTATTACTTCACTACCTTCTTTTAATTTCAATGATGCCAATGCTAACAAACAAGCTGATGAACCAGAATTAACTAATACTCCATATTTCTTACCAAAATACTTAGCAACTCTTTCCTCAAACTCAATTGACTTAGGTCCAAATCCTGCTAACCAGCCATCGTTCAAACAATCAACAACAGCTTGTATCTCTTCTTGCCCATAGGACTCAAACTTGTTTGGTGCATACCAAACTTTATTTTTATTTATATTACTCATAAACCACCACTTATATTAATTGACTGACCTGATATATATTCGGTATTAATTAAATAATTAATTGTATTATATAATTCATCTATTTTACCAAATCTACCAATTGGTATATTATTTTTAATTTGTTCAATTGTATCTTGTGGTATTTTATATGTCATACCACCATCAAAATATCCAAGTTTAATTGAATTACAATTTATGTTTTTACTAATGTTTTCACTTGCTATTACCTTTGTATAACCGTCAATGAAGCATTTAGTTCCAGTATAAATCGATGTTCCGATTGTTGTCTTTTCTGTTAATATAGATGAGATGTTAATTATTTTACCTATATTATTCTTTCTCATTTTATCTATTGCATACTTACATACATTTATTGTTCCGTAAATATTTACATCAATCATATTTTTAATATTATTAGACTGTATCTTATGTGCAAATCCATCATAATTAACACCGAATAAATTTACTACACAAAAAACATCATCGTTAATATTAAAAAAATTAGATACATCTTGTTCATTAGTTACATCTAAATCAGCTGATGATAATTTTATTATATTATATGTCGTATTATTCTGGAATAATTCGGATATTTTACTACCCAATCCACCAGATGCACCAAAAATAATTATTTTTTTACTCATAGTTACATTTACTTATATTTTAATTATATTTAAAATTATTTAA
>JBEICW010000358.1:0-3919 GCA_040383785.1 Ignavibacteria bacterium
ATAATTTTGGTCTGCATAGTCAGTATTGCCAACTTGCACTTTGTAATTCATTCGCTTGTATGTTTTATCCCAAGCCCTAAATTTAATTTCTCTGTTCATTTTATGTTTTTTTTTAAGTTAATAATTCGTTGAAAGGGCAGCCGATAACAGCACATACACGCTATTTTGCCACGCTAAATCCAACACTCACAGCGTGTATCTGCAAAACGTTATGTGCAATTTTCTTTTTCATTTTTTTTCCAACGCTCAATTAAATAATTTCATAATTGTATCTCCGTTGTAACCTTTTTCCCAAATATACCAAGCGTAGCATCTTGCACTATTGTTATTGTATTTGACAAAATCTCCATTCTTTGCACAATTCAATCTACTACTGCTCACATAAACAGTTTTTATAGGAAACCTTTTCAAAAACTCCCTACGTTTTTTGCCTTCAAGGAATTGAATACCCATAAACATTGCAACCTTTTTGCCTTTTGGTATTAAAGACAATGCCTTTTCTACAAATTGCTCTGCATACTTATAAGGTGGATTTGTTACAATATCTCCATCCCACATTTCTACATTATCAATTCCTATAAAGTCAATCAATTCACTTGCATAGTTTCTGTCAATCAAATCTGTGCTTTTAACATTATATCCAGCGTTCCAAAAAACTTCTGATAAATGACCTCCGCCACAAGCACATTCCCAAATGTTATTTGAAAAGGTTTCTAATTCCAACAACAATTCAAGTGCTTTTGGTTCTGTTGCATAATAGTCGTGTGTTTCTCTTTCTTCTTGAGCGTGGCTACTTGCCCCTAACGAAGTAAAAACACTTTTTTTGTTTCCGTTCCAATCTTTTGTCATATTTTATTTATTTAATTATTTAATTGTTTAATGTTTTCCCACCCACAAAAAATGAAAAAGAAAACAGACACATAACAGCACATTGGCGGCATTAAAACGACCGCCAATCTGCCTACCGTTAGCGGTCATTGCTACATACCGCTAAACAAATCGTGTTTTATCGTATTAGCATTACCCTCTATGAAGTATTGAGTATAAGGTTTTTTTATATCATCAGTTACTCCATTATTTAATAAATTCCTTCGGATAAAATGTGCCGTTCCATTTAGTCTTACTTTTGGATTTACTTTTGTGCAAATTGCTTTTTTATCTGTTATCCCATTTTCAATACAGTCAATCCAAGCATCAGCATCTTTCGGCTTTTTAGATGTGTCTTTCCAATGTTCTAACATAGCTGTCTTTAATTGCAATTCAAAAATAAAGTCGTGTTCAGCTATTATACAATTATCAAAATCATCGGCATTATTTATCTCTAAAATATACTTAAATTCATCAAAGTTTTTAAACCCTCCATTGTATTTTTCGCCAACTACTTTTCTAATTGTTTTATGTTCAAAAAATAAACTTGGCTTTTTCTTTATCAAAGCATCTTGTATGGCTAAATTCCAAGTTGTATATCCATCTATAAAACATATTGAAGCATAGCAATTCTCTACTAAATAAGCATAATCTGAATATGGTAGATTTTTTACTATAAATTTATCATTTTTAACATCACAACTTTCGTCTGTAATCCATACTACATAGCTATCATCTAACTTATCTACATACTCTATCATTTTTTTTATGCCACTACTTTCTGCCCACCTATGGTTAAATAGTAATATCTTTTTATTAGGCAAATTAAATGGTGTTGGCTCAACATCTATCCTTCCACTCAAAGGCATTTCGTAAACCTTACTAATTAAATGTGAGCAGTCAAATTCCTTAAAATTCCCTTTTAGATAATCTAAACTAATATTTGAATGAACAAAATTTGCATCTAAAATGTGCATACTTTCTAATTGCCTCATATAAAATGAAGGGCAACCACTTACACTTCCTCTACTTTCTTTGCAATCAATCCAATGATAAAAACCAAAGTAAATAACATCTTCATAATACCTATTTGAGTGAAACCATTGATGAATATTATACGTTAATTCGGGTTGGTGGTTAAACACAAAATCAACATCTAATTTAGTAAAATCAAATTTGATTTGTCTATAATCAAACATACCTCTATTTAACTGAACGCTTTTTGGATAATCGTATTTAATATAAGATACATTGTCTTGCTGTATTCTTATATCGTGGTTATGTGGCACTAAAATATAGTGATGGCAATTAGGCAAAAATCTAATTGTCTTTTCTGCTACTTTCCAATTAGCATCTGCATTAGCATTAAAAGTATCTCCATTCCATTTTACAGGAGATAAAATATGCAAAATGCGTAATCCGTTAATTGACCGCAACGAACCGCTAACATCGGTTTGGCAAAATGGGGGTTTTTGTACTTCTATCATCTTTTATTTTTTATTAAACATTAGTAATTCTAATAGGCTTTTGTGGGTTAAATTCCCCCACTTCGCCAAGCCGTAGGCGTTACTCTCCATCCAATTCCCTTGCTACCTTACTCTTTTTGAAACTCTTGAACTTCGGATGAGCCTCGATAAAAATCTTTCCAAAGGCATCTCCTTTTTTAATTCCAACCCCATTCTCAGGATTTGTTTCTTCGTGGATTATTGAATTGACAAATGCTAATTGAAGCGGTGAAATAATGTATTGTATCTTACTTTTCTTTGACATATTAATTGTGTTTAGTTGTAATTCCGTTGTGAGTTGTTTGCCATATTCTCAGCCTCTTTTCTTCTTTCTTTGGCTGTTCTACTTGGTATCTATCTCTGTGAGATGTACACCATTCGTATTTTAATAGTAGGTTGTTGAGGTAGTCTGAGATTGCGTTTAGTTTTTTCATACTTGTTATGTTTTTAAATTTTAATATTTATTTAATCAAAAGCACATACTTCACAAGGTTGTTTATCTAATCCTAAATCCTCTCTGCCAAACTTTGTATAATATTCTACTTTATTTCTTCCCCAATGTTTTTGAAGTTCCTCGCTTAATTTAATTGCTTTTTGCCAGTATTCAGGAAAGTATTGTTTAACTTTTTCAAAGTCATTCGTTTGCATATTCTTGCAAGGCAAACAATTATTATGAGGAAATATTCTATTGCCTGATGAATCCTTTATGTCATAAATTTTAGGATACCAACCTATTTCTTTTTTTACTATTTCAAAACACCATTCATTTTGTTTGTTTGAAATTGGAAATCCTTTAGTGGTTTTTGTGTCAGGATTTTTTGAGTGCATATTTTTTATCCTTCGACCTTCTTCTTTTACATATCCGACTAAATCAATATGTATTTGATTTTCATTTGCATATTTCATCATTGGCTCAATTTTTAATACTCTTGTGCAAGGAGCTATTGTTGGATGTGGTATCATTTTTTGCTCTCTAAAAAAATCTAATACACTATTATTCGTTTGCGTATAAATTACTTTTTCAAATTGCTTTTCCGCATATTCTAACCCTGCAATAACAAAAGGCAATGTATCAGGGCTATGTTCTTCAAAATGTGCATAAAATAAATGTAATTCTTTTGGTTTATATTGATTAGGATATGAAGCTAACCAACACAATACAGCCATAGAATTAATTCCTCCCGAAAGTCCTATTAATACTTTTTGCTTTGAATAGTCTGAGTATTCTATAAATAATTCTTGTTGCATTACTTAAATAATAATTATGTTTTTATGCTTTTCTATAATTTTACAAGCCTCTACGCTTGATAAAGTTGCTTTATAACACAATACTCCGTTATTAAATAACTTTAAATCATAATACTCACCAAACTTAGCAAGTTTTCCGTTTGTAAATGTAATTTTGTTTTTCATAGTTTCTAATTGTTGTTTGCAAAAGTATAAAAATATATTAATATACAACACAACTAAATATAATTAACTGATATTCAAATAGATTATTTTTTATAAACGAAAAAACCCACTATAAAAGTGGGCATTTCCGAACA
>JBEICW010000359.1:0-3897 GCA_040383785.1 Ignavibacteria bacterium
AATTGTTTCCATTTTTTAAAGTAATTTCATTATTAATATCATTAAGTATTGAGACATTAACTAAAACATCTCTATTGGAATTATTATAATAAATATCTTTTAATACCAAATCTTGGCTCATTTCTGGTAAATTTGTATAACTCACATCTTTTGTAACTCCTCCGCATGGTGCAATTAATTGTACTTCAGGTACTTTACAATTTTCATCTATAAAACTTAAGACATGTGATAATTCATTTAATGAGTTTTTCTCAACATAATTGATTGTTATAGTTTTGCTATTGCCTTGTGTGATTACTAAACCACCAACATCTAATGGCGACTTGCCTTTCCAATCAATATTAAAACTTCCATTATTTGGCGTAATACTAAAGTTTGTAAGTTTAAAATTACCCACTGTTGCTGTTAATGTTATATTTTTACTAAGTTGACCACCATTTAAATCTGAAAAATATAATTCAGTTTCTGAAACTTCAAATTTTGAGATACCTTTTGTAGGCACCAAATAATTTGTTGTACTTACTAAATCAGGATTAGGTCTTGTAAATGAAACCACTACTTCTCTATTTGGATTGTCATCTTGACAAATATAAGGCTCTACCCATTCTAATCTACAAGTAAAGTTATTTTGCAATGTATTATAAATTGTAAAAAAGACTGCTTCTAATTCTGCTTTCGTATTTGGTCTAAATAATTTCCCTCCAGTTTCGTAGGTTAATAATTCTAATTCACTTCCGATAGAACCGGGTGCATTTAGCAAAATTATATAAATTTCTATATTGTTATCTTTGGCTTTTTTGATAATTTCATCTCTTAAAAATGCCTGTCCAGCCTCATGTCCACCATCTGTAAGCATCACTGCTACTTTTTTCGAAGTTTTGGGTCTCAAAATCAATTTATCTAATGAACCTTTTGCAGTTTCGTAAAATGGTTTAGATAAATTTGTTGCACCATTAACTCCAACATTATATTTATTTAAATCCGCTTTTGCTTGAATTGAGTCTTCAGTCCATTCAGTGCTTTTATCAATTGAGCCACCAAAAGTAATTAAACTAAACGCTGTGCCAGCAGTAAATTTTAATGAATCTACAAATCTTTTAGCCCCATAAATCGCCCATTGATGTCTTTCTTCGGTTGGAGATACTTTTTGCAACATAGACGAACTTGCGTCAAGCATTAAAGCCATTGATATTGCAGGTCGATTGGTTAACAAATCACATTTCAAATCAAAATTAACATCAATTCCATTTTGCTGAACTTTAAAGTCATTTTTAGTAACTCCAGTATAATTTTGGAAAAATTCATCTTTGATAGTATAAAATGCCTTTACCTTTGGATATTCTGTAGTATCTATTTGATAAATGTTAAATGTTTGTGCATTTATACTTTGTAAGTTAATATTAAAAATAACTAAAACTAAACTTGTGAAAATTAGTTTTGTTAAATTTAATTGGTTGATTTGAATTTTTTGGAAACTTGACTTTTTCATTTTGAACTTTAAATTTGTGTTTATAAAAATTTCAGTAATTTAAATATAATTGAGAATTTATATTTATTTTATTTAGATAGTGACAACATAAAACAATAAAAAAGATTAAAAATAGTTTTATAAGATATTATTTGTAATCATTTTGTTGTTTTTTATTTTTGGAAAAAAAATATTAAGATTAAATTTAACATATTAAAAGATTTAGATATTAGCCTCAATCTCAATTATAACACGTATTTAATGAGAATTTATTTTATATTTGTTATGTTATTTCCCTTGAACTTAATTTCAGAAGACAAATGTAATGATTATTTTATTTTGGGTAATGGAGAGAATATTGAAGCTTATGGAATGGATTCAACATACCATTGGTGGGCAGTTACAAAACCTTTCTCTGATAGATACAGAATGATAATTGATGATTTTGAATCTAATTCCTATGTAAATCTTGGATTTCCAGTTTTTTCACCAAATGGAGAAAAATGGGCTTTTTATGCTCAAGATGTAAATTCTATCTATTTAGAAACAAGCGACACAATTACTCAAATAAATTGTAATGAATTTGGTAATATCTATTTCTCAGGAAATTCAGAAATTATGGCATATTCTTACAAAATTGATAATTTAACTAATTTTGTTCTTGGTGAGAACATATTTAAAAATTTACAGAATGTAAACTCCAATTTTTATATAAATTATGAAGGAAATAGTTTTGCATATACTACTAATAGAAATGGTTTAAGTGCTATAATTTTAAATCAAGAAGAGATTGGAACATTTGAACAGATTAAAATAATTGGGTTTTGGAATGATGGTAGTATCTTTTATGCAGGGAAATTAGGTGAATATTGGAGAGTATATCGAAATAAAGAAGTAATAAGTGAAAATTATTTATTAATTAGTGAAATGCAGGTAAATCTCGCTGGCTCTTTTTTGGTTTATAATGCAACTTTAATAAATGGTCAAAAGCAAGTATATTTTTATTTTGATGAATTAAATAATATTCAATCAAGTAGATTATATCAAAATATTTCTAACCTAATAATTCACCCTTATTTATATTTGTATGGATTTAGAGCTACAAATACAACAAATGAATTGGTAGCAATTAGTAATACTGAATATGCTTCAACTTTGAATGCTTCTGCACCTAAATTTACTTTTGATGGTAATGAAATTTACTACATATATTGCGATAATAATTGCTTTTTGGCGGTTAATGGAAAAAATTATAGACTTAAAAATCAATTTGATACCCAAACTTCAATAGTAAAAAAACCTTTTTCTGAATCTTTTGCTTATTCTACTAATGCTAATTTAGTGGTTTATGATTTAGAAACACAGATAATGTATTCGGGTATGATGGTCGATAGAATTATTGCTCCAAGATATAATAGGTTTGAAAATCGATATGAAACTTTGGGTTTAATAAATAATAGGTTATATTTGCTTACTTGTAAATTTTAATTTTACAAAATTTAAATTATTATTCTGAGAAAAGTTGTTATTAAATTTTATATACAATACTTTAAAGTTTTTGATTTTAATATTTATTTTAATGTTAATTAAAGTTGATATTTTATACACTCAGGAAGATGAAGAAGTGGTGAAACCTCTAATTTACCTGGCGAGTGATAGTATTGATATCAAAGATTATGTTCCTCAAGACAAAATGAATACTTCAAGAATTGGAATTATTGGTAATTCTACATTTAATTTACATACTTCATCTTTTAAAGAATTAGACCCTTTGAAATTTACAAATTGCTGTACAGAGTTTCAGTCTGGTTATGGATTGGGAGTTAACTTGGGCATATTTTATAATCATAATGTTACAGATTTAATAATTTTTGAATATTCAATTGGGTTAAATTATTTTGATGCTACTTTAAAAGAAACTGAAAATAAAATTATTGAAATTGACAACAATTTGCAAGAAGCCGAAATATTACATCAATTAGAAACATCTTTAAGATATATTGAGTTTGATTATAAAGTAAAAATGAATGTAATACCTAATACAAGAATTACTGGAGGTTTATTTGCTGCAGTTCTAATATTAGCAGAAATGAACCATTTTGAACAGTTAATTAAACCAGATAATCGTGGAAGTTTTGAAAATGGGCGTAGAATCAGAAATGAATATAAAGGGAGCATACCAAATACTAATACAATTCTTTATGGATTTTCGGCTGGGATAGAGTATGATTTTTATTTGAATAAGAAGAAAACTTATGCAATTACTCCTCAATTTATTGTCGGACAATCATTAAATTCTTTTATTAATTTTGATGATTGGGTTGTTACATTTTTTAGATTTGGATTTGCATTCTCATTTAATACATACAATGAATTTGACTCACCTTTAGAACCTAAAAAATAGTTTATTATATATAATTTTTAAATTA
>JBEICW010000360.1:0-3886 GCA_040383785.1 Ignavibacteria bacterium
CAACTTGGTTCAATACGTTGCTTAGTAGTGTAGATTTAATTTCCATTTTTTTTATTTTTTAATGTAGCACCAAGGCTTTGCCCTGGTGCAAATGTTTTGGCAATAGATTTCTGTTCTTGCGCTGTGAAGCGAAAGTTCTGTGTGAACATTCTTTAAAAATTTAGTGAGTATTTACCGCAGAAATGCGGATTTCTATTTACCTAAAAGCAGGTTTATAATTCTTTTCAATCATATCATTTACATCTGATTGACGATAAAAGAATTTACCGTTTACTTGAGAGAAACCTAAGTATCCTTCATCTCTCATTTTCTGTAAAGTGGATTTGCTAATATTGAGCATTTCCATTAAAGATTGACTATCATAAATTACTTCTTTTGGGCTTTTCTGCTTTGCTGAAAGCTCTTTGTGCATTGTGTCAATACGATTCATTAATAAGTCGTATTGCTCTTGCGGAATTACGTTAAAATTCATCTGAATAAAATTTAAAGAATGACTTATTTAATTGCTTTTTTCTTCATCCATTGTAAGAGCTCTGCTCTTTCAAAGTAAAGTTTTTTACCCTGAGGGCAATAGTGGGGGATTTGCTTTGAACTGGTTAGTTTGTACAAATGTGAATGACTAACATCTAATAGTAAAGATGCTTCTGAAAACGACAACACTTCTTTGGTGTTGATGTTTTGATGCTGCAACATTGTCTCAATGTTGTCCAGCTTTTTAAGAATTAATTTTTCGCTCATAATGGCTTTTTTAAAGTTTATGAGACAAAGTTATGGTGGAAGTAAGGGAGAAAATAGTAAGATAATAAGGTGGCAATAAGATGCCTTATTAATCATACTGTTTTTTATTTCATTTTATTAATTGCTTTGTCAATATCTTCTGACTTTTTAGGTTTCATTTGATTTTTTGAATAAAGACCATTGGCTTTTATATAATTACCATTTTTTGATTTAAATAATTTACAATCTTCAATTGATACCATTGTGAGGTTATTAAAATAAGGCTTTAATGATGTTAATACATAAGCAAATTGTTTAGTGTCACAACCAATAATTATATTATCTGAAAATTCAGATAAATCATCAGATGTCATAACATCAATTAAATATTCAATTTGAGTATCATTTTTTAATAGGTCAATTTTAAACTGCAAGGATTTAAAAGTTAGTGTGAGTTTTTCTGAATCTCCATTAAATTTAAAAGATAAACGTTTTGATTTAGTAGATATTTGTTCAGAATCTTCCTCTTCTTGATCAGGAATTGATTTAGGGTTGTTCAATACCTTTAGGTATTCATATATAAGATGCGCTGTAAATACGGATGAGAACTTTCTTATCTTATGAGGTTCATAAACATTTAATTCAAAATAATTGTAGTAATCAGAGTGTAGTAGTTCATCATACTTTAATATAACCTCTTTTGGATTTGAAATTTTAATAAAAACATTTAATCTATCTATAAGTAAATCTGAAGTATCACCTTTTAGTAATTGATTTATTAGATTTTGATGTATTTCAATTGTGTGTTTTCTTTTAAATTTATCAATTTCTGATAAGTCACGAATTAGACTTTTTAATTTTCTCTCAATACCCTCTCTAAATAATTCTTCCTTTTTCTTGTCGATTTGTTCTTTAATGTCAAATTCAATTATTTCATTTTTTAAGTAATCATTAATAAAGTAAAATGAATTTTGTGACAAATCTGAAAATGTAATGCTATTATCAATCCATTTTTTATAATATTCAAGTTGAAATTCGTTAGGCTTCCAACTATTATCAGGTTCAGGAATGTAGACAGAATAAATGAGAGAGTTAATTATTTCATCTTGAATAGTTTGTTTTGATTGAAGTATATGATCTTTTATAATATCCAATAATGTCTCTGGTGAATTAGTATTATTTATTTCATCACAATTGAATTCAAATTTGTCAGAATTGTAAAACATTTCTTGAACTTCCATCAAATTAAATCGCATGTGATTTATTAAAGAATACATCCCATCTTTATAATCGTTCCTAAATGAAAAAGAATCTGAAATATTTTTATTCTTAATTTCTTTGTGTAAACTATTTAAAAGTGCTGAATTGAAATCTGATAAATTATTATTTCTAATGGTTTTAAATAATATACCTAAAGACGATGACGGATTAGAATTTAAAAAATTAATATCAAATGCTAAATTTTTTAGTTCATTAATACTTAGATTTTCTTTTTTAATTTCATTTTCAATTCTAACAAGCTCTTCAACTGTATCTCTAACATAACCAATTAATCTATTCAACATATTTCCTAATCATTAAACGCATCCATAGCCTTATCCAACTCCGAATTTACAATTTTAGCATAAACCTGTGTTTCTTTTATTGCAGCATGCCCCATTAATTTGGAAACTTTGTCAATTGAAATCCCTTTTCTAAGTGCTCTTGTTGCCCAGGTGTGGCGAGAAATATGGAAAGATATTTTTTTATCAATTTCAGCCTTTTTTGCAATAAGTTTTAAGTTTTTATTAATGTATGCTGTAGCAGAACTGATTGCATCATCAATTTCTTTTGCAGTTAATTTAAATGTATCTGGAGGTAACATGTCAAAGATATAGTCATTACCATTGGAATCTTCTTTCTTATATTTTTTAAGGATTTCAAGTGCTTTGTTAGGTACTTTAATTGAAAGTTGGTTGTTCGTTTTTTTAATTGTGAAATTTATGTTTGTGCCATCAAAATGCTTCCATTGAAGTTGTAACATATCAGACACCCTTAAACCACCTGTATAAGAAGCAAAAACAAACATATCTTTATGAAGGTCCATCCTTGTTCCAACTTCTGTGCTTACTTTGTAGAAATTTTCTAATTCCTTTTCGGTTAAATAATCACGTTGGGTTTTCTCCATTTTCATTTTATACTTTAAGAATGGATTTAGTGTGTGTTCTATTAAATCCAATTCAAATGCTTTGTTGAATACTAAACGGATAAATTTAAAATTTGCATGAATTGTATTTGTTGAATTTGGATTCTTTTTAGTTTTCAAATGATGTTCATATTCAGAAAGAAATTTAGGTGTAATATCGTGGAAAGACAGATTAGGTGCGTATTCTTCCATTTTGGTAATAACTGAAGATGTTCTGGAATATGTTCCAGGTTTATTGTCAGTTTTATATGAGTCAACAACTGTTTTAGCAAATGCGTAAAAGTCTTGTGGCTTCTTCCCGAACACAATGTCTTTAACTTGTTTAGAGGTAACATGACGCTTTGCAGTTTCAAGATCTATGACTTCTTTTTGAATATCAGAATACCTTTTACTAATCATTGCGTTCATCTTTGCAACAGTTTCTTTATGGTCTCTCCCTTTACCAACTGATTTAATCTTTTTATTGGTATCATCCCATTCGCTTTCAAGTACAGAATATCCTGTTGCTATGTATGAAGTTTTTCTATCCTTGATAATTCTAAAATGGATAGGACCTTCACTTTTTTTATTAAGTTTGTCTTTCCTGAAAACGATTGTTATGGATGCCATTATTTCTCTGATTTGCTATAAACAAATATAAGAAATTAAAAGCAAAATAGGGTAAACAATGGGGTAAACATTTTGACAATTTAGAAGATTTTTAAAGAACTAAAAAACACTTATAAAATCTTTAATATGTTGTAAAACAGTATTTTTAGGTGTTTTTAATTTGTAAAAGAGAAGGCTTCTTTATTCCCAGCGGGATCACTGAAACAAAATGAAACCTCTTGATTTTCAAGGGGTTTTGTTGTTTTAAGACCTATCAGGGTAAACATAGGGTAAACATTTTGTTTTTCCTTCTCCATTTATGCACTTTGATACTTTATCCATACAGTATCTATACTTGAACTTAATAGATAAATCTTATCACACTATTTTTATCAA
>JBEICW010000361.1:0-3876 GCA_040383785.1 Ignavibacteria bacterium
CAATTAATCAATTCAAATGGTGAAGTTGTGATGGTAAAAAATATTAGCAACAATTCAGACTTAAAAATAGATACGAATAGTTTAACAAATGGAAAATATTTCTACAAATTAATTGGTGGTAAATTAAATAATACTTCAATACCTTTTGTAGTCAATAAATAATTTTAAAAGATAATAAAATAGAAATATTTAAAATAATTTTGATTTTAAGGATAAGTTTTGGCTTATCCTTTTTTTTTTATTTAAATATCAGAATCTCTTTAATAAATTTAATTTATCTGTATTAATTTTCAACAAATAATAGTATATTGCAAAATCAAAATCACAAATCACCATAGTTCAACAGCGAAACAATCATTAATTCAATTTGCAGATTTTGTTGATGATAGAAATTAAATAATAAAACTTAAAAATCTTTGTAAATGTAAAAGTGTAAACTTATATTATTATAATACAATTTGTCATTAACCATTAACCACTATCTTCATATCTATTCTCCAATTATCTTTATTAAGATTCTTTTGTTACGTTTGCCATCAAATTCGCCATAAAAAATCTGCTCCCAGGGACCAAAGTCTAACTTACCATTAGTGATTGCAACTACTACTTCACGACCCATAATTTGGCGTTTGAGGTGTGCGTCCGCGTTATCTTCATAGCCGTTATGTTTGTATTGGCTATGTGGCTTTTCTGGAGCGAGCTTTTCTAACCAAACCTCAAAATCGCTATGCAAACCAGACTCATCATCATTAATAAATACACTTGCCGAAATGTGCATAGCATTTACTAATACCATACCTTCTTTGATACCACTTTTTAGTAATGCACTCTCTACTTTTGGAGTAATATTTATGTATGCTCTTCGAGTTGGAGTATTTATAGTTATTTCTTCTCTATATGATTTCAAGTTTTATTCCTTAATAAATTTTTAATATAATAAAGTACATAAAAAAAAAATCAACCATACGATTAAACGTATGGTTGATGAATAAATAACAAATCCCTACCTACTAATCACAAACTTATCGGTGTGGATGCCGCTTTCGGATTCTATCAATCCCAAATATTATAAACATTATCACCATATTTAACAGGTATTGGTACTTTGCTAAATATTCCTAATTGATGTATATTATTGGTATCAAATAAATATGTATACTCATAATAAGGCATTGCGAATACAAAACCAAATAATGTCGTTGATACACCCCAATATTGTTTATCGTTATCTATATAAAGCGTAGGACCAAGTTCTATGCCTAACATTAAAGAGGTTTGTGCACCTAAATGAATTTTTGTCTTTCCTTTGCATCTATCAATATTTAAAACAACGCCAGGTAATGGTAAACTTGATTTAGTATAAGATGTTACACTTACTTCAATACCATATACGAATCCACCATTCTCACCAAATTGATAGCCAAGCTTTATTCCTGGGTTTAAATATATTGAATTTCCTTTACTTTCTGCTTTTAAATTATAAGAACTAAATGAAATCAAAGTTAAAAGTATAAAAATATATATCATAATTCACTCACATAGTATTTATTTTATAACACTTATTTTTTTAGAATATGTGTTAATGTAATTATTTAGTATTACATAATAAATACCACTTGGGTAATTTGTCAAATCAATAGTATAAATGTTGTTACCTGTTTTTGCATTTTCCTGTATTTCAGTAATTAACTTAGAATACTGATCAAAAATTGTAATTTTAACCTTTTCTTCTTTTCCTAAATTATTATAACTACAGTTTATATTAGTAGATGTTGGATTTGGAAATACTGTAAAAATAGACTGCTCAAATTTATTAAAATTAGAAGTTAAATCATTAGAAGTTTTAGATGACTGTGCTCCTACTTGATTTATAGAATTTGGTGGACAAGTATTATTATTAATACTGGCAATCAAATCACTTCCACGCTTGGCGTGAAATCCAGATTTACTAAATGGTATTTCTGCTTTTATAATACTACATTTTAAGAAAACAATTATGATAAAGACAAAACATATTTTTATTTTAAACATTATTTTTCCTCATATTTAACATTTATATCAGTAAATATTTTATAATCATTTGGTATTTTAGGTATTATAAGCCAATTTTGAGATTCTCTGTAAATCTCATCAACAATGCCATCCTTTGTATATCTTGTTAATTCAACAAAATAAAAAACTTGCTTCGTATTAATATTTTTAAAATACATTTTTTTAATTACATTGCCTCTATCGTTATATAGTAAGCCAATTAAGTCATAACTATTGAAATTTATATCTTTTAAAATTATAGGACTATAACCTGGATAAGTTGTATCAGATATTATTTTTAGTTTTTCATAAGACTCAGTATTAGAAATTATTTTTATACTATTGTGATCCCAGTTTAATGTTCTAAAAGTTAATTGTGGGATATCATTATAATGCAAAGTATCCGTAATTTCAATCCAATTAGTATCTGCAAGTATTTCTTCAAGAGTGTATTTTTTTTCTTCTTGAATCGCACTTGTGCTTGCTTTTTCACAAGAATACAAACCTAATATCATAATAGATATTAAAACTAAAATCGTTTTCATAGGATACCTCTTATTTATTATTAATTTGATTTTGGAGTTCTTGGATTTTTTTATCTTGTTCGATTAGATATAATGTTAGCTCTTCTATCTTTTGTAGTAATTTTACTTGCACTTCGCCAATATTAGCACCGTTAGTTATTACTTCATTAGCAGATGGTATGCCAGGCAAGTGTTTTTTAGACTTTATGTGCGATTCTACTTCATTCAGAGTAGGCAAGTTATAATTTTCTTCAAATACAAAATCAGAACAATTATCTAAAGTAACTATTATTTCTTCTGCTACAATTTTACCTTCAACAGCTAATTGATAATCAGAATGTGTATTAATTGGAGCTTTATTTTTTCCTGAACCTGTTTTATTTATTCTTGCTTTACCCAAAACGTGCAGTGCTTCTTGTGGCTGTGGGTTATTAATACCTACTCTGCCATTTCTAGTAAAAGTAACTAATCTACTTACTACCTCGTCCCCTACTCCAACCGTTGTATTACTTGAACAAAAATTAAGAGCACCATAAGGCGATTGGTTGTCATTAGTATTAGAACGAGGCAATTCTATATGCCAAGCATAAGTTGGTAGTTTTGTAGCGGGAGGTATTGGCGGTACGCCAGTTCGATTATAAAGTTTTAAAAGCATTGCATTTGTAGTAGTATTACTTAAATAATCTACAGCAAATAAGTCAGTTGACCAATTATTCGGCGATACATTAAATTTAAAAGGAGGCGAATTATCAGGATATCCAATTGCAACTTTATCATCAATCACTTTCATTGTTTCTACTATATCGCCAGGAGTAGGGCTAATTAAAGAAGTTTTTGGCTTACTCCAAAATGACATACCTCCACTAATATTTGCTGCACCCGTCATAATACCAGTAGAAGTATTATTAGAAATCATTTGAATTTTACCACCCATCCATTGATTCATAGATTGATATTCATTTGACCAAAATTGTAATTGTGGTTCACCTAACATATTTGGTGTACTTTCATTATAATTCACATCTTGAATTCTTAATATACCTTTATTGACGTTCAAATTAGTAGCATCATTAGTAGAATGTACTAATAATTTGGGATATGTTAAAATATCAAATGTTACACCAGGCGTTGGAGGTTGCAGAAATCTTCCAATACCTACATTATTATTATTATACCAATTTGAGGGAAAATAAGGGCTTGCGTTTCCATTTTGGAAAAGCCACTGACTTTTTGCAGTATTTGTAACTGCTAATATTGCACATACCATCACTAACCCCTTGAAAATATTACCACATATGGTGATTAGTGAATGGGGGGGGGG
>JBEICW010000362.1:0-3862 GCA_040383785.1 Ignavibacteria bacterium
ATTATTATTATTATCTAATAATATCTTTTACTTTTGAAAATTTGATTGATGATATTTTATATGATAATGACATACCATTATAATATTGTGCAATCTTAACCTCAATATCAGTAGGTGATACTGCCTCAACTAAAAAAGAACGAGTTATACTCTTTTCTCTTTTACCATCACTTTCTTCTTCAATTAACTCTTTAACCTCAACCAAATATGATTGTAGTAATGTTATTTGTGTTATTGTTTCACTCATTTTATATATTCCTTATATATTTATTATTTATATTAATTTTATTATCTTGTTTTAAATTTCATAATTTTTAACCAAAACATCAAATCTTATATTATCAGCTGAACTAGCATTATCAGTTATTTGATAATCATTAAATCCGTTGGATCTTAAACTAACTAATACATCTAATAAATCATTAACTTTAATATCCGAAATAAATAATGTTTTATTCTCTTTACTATATGTTGATTTATATTTATATTCATTTTGAATATTTGTATTGTGTTTTCGTTGCTCTTGGTTAGATTTAATCTCATCAATAACACTTTTTAACTTATGTTGTAATTTTCTGACATCAATAACATCTGTATCACTATTATTTTTTCTATCTCTAATTACATTATATTTGTCTTTAATTTTAGTATGTTTGTTATCTTTATTATGTTCAGTATCATTTGATAATGAATTAACAATATTGCCAAATACTTCATTAAACTTCTCAGCCAATTTCTCACTTGGATTATTTAGATTACCACTTGGTTGTGATTGATGATGTGATTGGTTTTGTCTTTGTATAATATTAGCTGATACGGTTTCTTTAAACTCTTGTTTGTGTTTTAGTTTTAATGGTAATATATATCAGTTTCAACTTTGCTCAATCTCTCACTAAAATTATTCAATAATTCAATAACATTAGCAATTTCAATAGTTTCTTGCTCATCTCTATTAATAGTTTTTTTACCACAATCACAAGTGCAAACATTTTTTTGCTTTGAACTCTCAATTATTATATGCTCAAACATATATTACATTTCTCCTATTTAATTATAAACATCACCAAGTGGTATTGACACCTGGTCATATTCATAATTTGTTGTTAATTTAAAATCTTCATTTCTATACATTTCATCAGATAAATCTTTTTTAATATAATCAATATTAATAGTTCCTTTCATTAAATTAATATCAATATCAACGATGTTAAAATCAATGTTATCACCAATTTTACCAATTAATAAATCATTAAATCTTGTTAATATATCAGCAATCATTTCTATAACTCCTTAATTAATTGTATTGATTGTTGCATTGTTAATTAAGAAATCTAAGTAACCATTATCAGTATCATCTATTTCAGTATGCTCATCATCTAATAGAAGCTGATTATAAATTGAATTACTAATAATTTCTGAATTAAAATCATTCTCAGTAAAATATAATAATTCACAATTACAGCTGATAAAACTTTCAACTGCGTTTCTATGATTATCTAATAAGTTATTAAAAACTTCACTATTTTTAGTTAATGACATATAACACCTTTTATTTATTTATAAATGTAACTAATTTCTATTACAAATATAACTAAAATAATTGATATAACCAAATTAATTATCAAATAATTTTAAATAATGTAAACTATCTTCTATTCTTTCTTTTGAAATGTTAAAATACTTTTCATCTTGTTCTATACCAATAAACTTTCTGTTAGTGTTTATTGATGCTACACAGGTTGTTCCACTTCCCATTGTGTTGTCTAAAATCAATTCATTTTCATTAGTGTAAGTTTTAATTAAATACTCTAATAATGCTACTGGCTTTTGGGTTGGATGTAATAAATTTTTATTATATGGTCTTGCAAAATTTAAAACATTATTTGGGTATGAGTGAGTATATTTTTTAACTATTCTTTTTTGGTTTCTCATACTTTTATAGCCCCCATTATAATTGCTACTATCCACTATTGGTAAAACGTGATTATATGGTTTGTTTAATTCCTCTAATTTAGGATTATAATAACATTGATTATTATAAAAAATACTAATATTTTCAGTTTTTCTTAATGGCTGTCTTTTTGCATTGCCAAAACCTGTTCCACGTTCTTTTATCCAAATCCAATCATACTTATACATTTTAATATTACTCATTCTTAAATGACTACTAAATGGCTCTGAGCCAAACAATACAATCGCACCATTATCTTTTATAATTCGTTTGTATTGCTCCCAAAGTTTATCAAATGGAATTATAGTATCCCACTTATTTTGAGTAGTTCCATAGGGTAAATCACAGATGATAGAATCAACACTCTTATCTTCAATCTCTTTCATAACCTCTAAACAATCACCATTATAAATAGTTCCATAACCATCATAATCTATTTTCATAATTAATCCATTAAATAAATAAATTACTAATATATTCTAATATCGTTGTTGCCATCTTATATGATGTAATAGCAAATAACCATATTGCTATCGCTGTGCCATATAGAAATAACACTAAAAATATATATGAAAATAACTTAACAATAAAGTTACCCAACGGACCTAAATTCTCAATATCATTCATTATAAAATTCCATTATTTATATTACTTAAATTTATTTATTATTAATCAATTATTGCAAAACCATCGTGTATATATAATGATGTTGCTTTACCAGCCAAGACAAACCTAACAAATTTATCATTATTATCTCTATCAAATATTCTAACACCAGTAATCATTGTATTAACTTGTATGTTTTTAACAATAAATTCACGCAATGAACCCTGGTATATCATATTTATTTTGAGCACTGAATCATTAATCATTTCAGAATAATATCGTATATAATGAAAATTAAATTCCATTGCTTCACTATCAGCAAATATACTTATATCGTCAGAAAAAGGAACAGTTGTTTCAGCAACATCATTTACATTCATATTCAAATTCTCATCTAAATCTCTATGGTTTGCATAATAACAATGATTATCATTCATATTGACTATTTTAATTAATTTTTATTTTATTCACATTTAAATACTATTATTAAGCAACCAAATCACTAAATGTACTTAATGAAACAAATCCAATTAGATTTAAACCGGATGATTTAACTGTGAAATCTAAATCTCTTTGTTTTTCAGCAACAACAATACCCTCACGAGAACCTTTCTTATCTGTGTTACCTTCAATAGTTCCAATCTTTCTACCATTGATTGTTTCAACAATACAAATATGACCAAATGATTTATTTGATGCACTTTGGTATATCATTAATGCACCAATAGTTGGAGTTTTACTAAATTCAAATCCATATTGTTTACCTGAATTAACAAAATTATTTCTTGTTTGCATCACACTAGCTGAAAATAATTTAGTTAATATACCATCAATTGTTGTAACAGCTGGTAACACTTTTTTATATCCTTCCTTCCAACATAATTCAGTGAAATAGCAACACCAAGGATGTGTTTTCTGAAATCCAACACCAACCATCATCTTATAAAACCAAGGTGTTTTAAATCCCATATTACCGGATATCTCTTCTTGTCCTACACATTGTTTAGCGAATTTGATTACTTCGGTTGCAATCAATCTTCTTTTTGTTTCATCAATTATATTATCAACACCAGTGGATGCTGATAATTCAAGTTGCTTTTGATTATAGTCTTCATGAGCATTATATGTAATTGGACCATATATACCATCAACTTTTATTTTATAACCGGCTAAGTTTAATTTTGTTTGTAACTCAATTACACTATCCGGATTTGCTTTATCAACACTTAATATCGGTTGACTTGTTTTTTTATTTTTTTTAGACATCGCTTACACTCCCTAAATCTAAATTATTATTATTATTAA
>JBEICW010000363.1:0-3832 GCA_040383785.1 Ignavibacteria bacterium
ACTTGAAAATCAAATATTAAAAGTTAAAACTAATAACTTACCTAATGGCAAGTATTTTGTAGAAATAATGTCTAATATAAAGATTTACAAATCAAACTTTACTATAATGAAATGATATTTGTTATCTTATGTCATTAATTATATAATAGTTAATTTTATAATTATTTTTAGATACACTTTAAGATACATAAATAATATAATATTCTATTATATACCAAATTTAAAATAAAAATGATAATCGCTGAATTAGAATCTAAATGTATCACTTGTGGAAGTGAAAAAATTATTAAACATGGCAAAACAGCCAATGGTACTATAAGACTGAGATGCAAAGAATGTAATAAAACTTGGGCAGCAAATAAAATGCGTGAGCCTAAGCCTGATATTCATTTATTAACCGAAAAATACCTAAATGGTCTTACATTTAGAGAATTAGTACCTTTTTACCATAGCTCGCCATTAAGAATAAACCAAAAAATTAGAGAAACTTTAGCCAAATCACCAGATTGGGAAACATATTTAGATGCGGTTTCACACCAAAAAAATTCTGATATTATTTATTTATTAGGCAAAAGTTTTGCGTGTAATTTTCATCCCAATGGTAACGAAGGCGAAGACAATTATATGTTTTTGGCAATTGCAGTAGATGGATTATCTTCTTTGATTGTTAGTTACGAAATAGATATCACCGAAACACCGCAATTATGGGATAGAATGTTTGAAAGAATGAAGTCGCGTGGCATTACATCTAAAATTTTTATGTCTAATGGAAATAAAAATATAGTAGATGCAACTGAAAAACATTTTCCAAATGCAGAAACTAAAATTAACTATTATAGAGCTTTTAGAGAAAAAGAAATTGAGTGCTGTTTATCAAAATTATCTCTTAAGCATAAATTAGTTCACGATGCATTTACTTATTATAACACATTAGATAATCAATCACTTCAAAATTACTTACGCAAAATGTTTAGAATGGATTTACGTGAAGCATTAATGGGTAGTTATCATGATTTTATTGATAATGTAAATAAGAAAAGTGAACAAAAGACGTTAAATAGAGTTGATTGTCTTGCCGAAGATTTCAAGGCAAGATTTGAAAGATTTCACATGATTAAAGACGACCCAAGACCAATAATAAATGGTTGGATAGCTCTAAAAATGTTAGAAAGATTAGAATTTGGCTCTAATAGATTATCTTTATATAATCAACAAATGTTATCAGTAGATTTTATGGATTTTACTCAAAATATATTTCCTGAAAATCTTGCAATTAGAAAAGATTACCAAGATATTAAAGATTTTGTAATTGAGATAGGTTCGCGAGTTTTAAATATGCCCTTAAATATTTCAAAATGCGGGCTTGATATTACAAAATGTGAACATTTAAGTTACTTATATAATTGATTTAGATCTTTTATGAGATTAGAATGCATGACCCAGACCGAGGTGGATTCTATAATCACTTAAAGCAGAATACCTATTGAAAATCAAGTCAGGTTTGTTTTCAATAGGTCCTTGGATAGGGAGTGCAAAATCAATTCTAAAAGGTCCTACTGGAGTATCAAACCTAAATCCCACACCAGTTGCAACCGCTAATTTTGTAAGATAATCATAATAATTTACCTTTGTTAGGTCTTCATCTATATACCAACCAAACGCATTACCAAAATCTAAAAAGAAAGTAAACCCACACTTTGCTATCATATCTGCCAAAAAGTCATTTCTAATTTCTGGTCTTTTGATTTTGTATCTATATTCTATACTACCTTCGATAATTGTTTTGCTACCAGCGAAATCTTGGAAAATTCGATAATTATCGGACAAATCACTTGAGCTAAGATTCGTATACCTTAATCTTCGCGATTCCCAACCTCTCACACTATTAGCACCACCAGCAAAAAACTGCTTTTCGATAGGAATATAGTTGTTTTCATAATTAAAGGTGTAAGTAGCCCCTAATCTGCCTTTAAATGCCCAAACTGCGTGATCATCAGACTTTACAAATTGATAATGTGAAAATTGAAATCGATAATACTTTGACAACCCTTCTAAAATACTATGTCCCAAAATGAAATTCCAACCATCAATAGAAATATTTGTATAATAACCTTCTGTTGGCTCAAATGGGCTATTTCTTCTATCTCCCAAAAATGTAATACCCAAGATATTGGAAGTAAGACTATATGGAGATTGTGTATCGGTATATGCTTTAAGATTGACGAATTGTCGTAATTGTGCTGTTTCATTATTTAAAGTATCAAAACCACCAAAATCATCAGCTGGCTGCTGTCTTTCGAAATCAAAATCAAGTAAAATTTGATTAAAATACGTTTGATTTGGCAATGACACTGGAAATCTAATTGGTAATAATACAGAATTTATATTTATTAAGTTGTTAATTGTTCGTTTAGCGAAGGTGGGACTGGTACTAAATCCCACCTTTGAATTGCCTAATACCCAAAGTAATGGTTGAGAATACTTAAAACCCACTTGATAGACTAATTCGGAAACAAGCCAACTATTAATTGACCTATCTACATCTTTGATTGATACATTAGAGAATATCTGAAAATTTTGTGCAGCTCCCCACCAGTTTTTGTGAGAATAACTTCCCTCAAGACCTAAGTTTGTTAATTGGTCAAAAGCAGTTTTGTTATAGAATGGAGACACACCCCAATCTTGCTGCTTGGCATAGTCTGTTACAATTTTCAAATGTATTATAGAATCATTTTCTAATTTATTGTTTGACTTACCTGAATTTGAATTGATTTCACTATCATAATCTATTTGCAAAGTATCTATTTTAATTTTTTCAAAAAGATGCAATCCCAATAAATTTCTTTGTGTTTGGCTGATTTTATCTCTACTATACCATTCATCTTCTTTGAAATTTACGAACTTTTGCTTAAACTTATAAGCAAGTGGATTTTGATTATGTAAATAGTCTTTATATAAGATATTTCCAATTTTATATCTATTACCAATATCAAATTTAATTGAAATACTATCCAAACAATTTACTGTATCGATAACTACATTGGGTAAAGTAGGTTTGGCAAAATAATAACCATTATTTTGTAAAACGTCGTTTATTTTGCTGATTTCATCAAGTATTTTATATTCATTAAAATTTTCATTATTAACTCTATTAATAATTTTAAAATTTTCTATTTTTGATTTAATATCTTCAGTTAGATTATCCAACCCAACATAAATTAACTGTCCAATTTTAAATCTTTGATTTTCTTTGATTTTAAAGTTTAAGAAATTAGATTTAGTAGTTTTATCTCCGTAAAATTCATAATCCACTTCTGACAGATGCCATCCTGTTTGATTATAAAAATTCTTTATTGATTCTATATCAGTTTCTACACTCAAATTATCAAAATATCTTAATTCAAATTCCAAAGAAATAATATTCTTTTCTAAAGTATTTAAAATTGTTTTGGGGGCAGCGATATTACGCTTTCCTTGATTATAATACATTTCAAAAATATCTCTTACAAAACTTCTTTCACTCGTTCTATTATTTATAACCTTCATCAATTCTAAAGATGAAAAGGACTGATTACCAGAAAAAGTGATTTGATTAATCTCATATAGGGTAGAATCAAATTGAGATGGGTAAGGATGTACTTTATTTGATTTAAATTTTTTATTAGATAAATCAGTCTTCTCTATATTTGTTAAGGTATAATTACTTTGTGCAGAGGTTTTAATAGAAAATATTAAACTCAAAAAAATTACAATTACAAAATAAACTACACCACTATTTAATCTTTTATTTGTGATTAAATAGTTTGTGTATTTATTATTTATATAAATATCT
>JBEICW010000364.1:0-3824 GCA_040383785.1 Ignavibacteria bacterium
TACAGTTAACGAATTACCTGAGTTCTTTGTTAATGTTGAAAATGTTGATTATTGCTCAAATGCAACTGCAGTTGCCTTAGAAGCAGAAGTTACAGGTGGAACTAATGGTGATATGTACTCATACGAATGGTTTAATGAAATGGATCAATCTGTTGGTACTGGTTCTACTTTCACATACCCTACAGATGCACCAGGTACATACACTTATTATGTAGTTGCTACTTTAACTACAAATATTGAAGGTTGTAAAGCAACTTCTAACGAAGCAACAATTCATATTTATGAATTAGCAGAACCAGTTATTTCTGGTGATAATGCTTTAACTAATGAGACAGATAGAGTTTGTGAAGGTCAAGATATTACATTTACAGTTACAAACGAAAATATGGACAACGAAGCAGTAGCTGATTCTTACCAATGGTATTTTGAAGGTACACCAGTTGGTACAGATAGCCCAACTTTAGAAATTACAAACGCAATGTTAGACCAAGCAGGTGATTATACAGTTGAAATTACAACTATTAACGGTTGTACTACTGAATCTGCTCCATTTAATTTAGAAGTAACTCCATTATCTGAGGTTACAGGTTTAACATTTACTACAAATGGTGTAACAAGTAATAATTTAACTCAAGGTCAACAAACTGACTTTAGAGAAGACTTAGATATTACTTATACAGTAACTGCTACTGATGCAGTTAGCTACAAATGGTATTTTGAAGGTGAGTTATTAGATGAAGAAACAAATGAATTAACTTTAACTTATGAAACTATTGATATGTTAGATGGTGTAGCAGATAATATGTATGAAGGAACTGATATTTTTGCTAATCCAATTAATACATTTACAGTACAAGCAGAAGCAGTAAGTGCTGAAGAATGTGTTAATGATTTTTCTGTTTCAGTAGAATTAAACGTAGTTCCAGTTCCAACTTGGATTGAAATCGTTGCAATTCCAACAAGAACAGACGATAGTCCAGCAAATGATATTGATATCCCATCTAATAATACTAACTTTACAGTAACTGTTAGAGCGAAAAATAACTTAGACTTCTTATCTAATGTAATTGCAAATACTAATATAACTATGTCATTAAATGGTGGTACTTTAGTAACTCCAACATTTAACAATAGCTTACCAATTACAATGGAAGAGGGGCAAAGTAGTGTTTCATTCCCTGTTAAATTAGTTAAAACAGTTGGTGAAATTGGCTTAACATTAAAAGCAATTGTAGATGATGCTACTACTGATAATGACTTAATGGATAATTTAAAAGGTAGTGATGACGGTGTTCAAAATATGATGACAGATTTTGCAACTTCAAACGAATTTGTATTAATTCCAACAAAACCAGCAGTACCTACTACTCCTACAAGAGTATCAAGATCAAGAACTACATTAACTTTAAAATCTACAATAACTAATCCAGTTGGTGTTACATTAAATTCTTTGATTGTTGCAAAACAATCTGCAACAAATCCAACTACTAATTTAACGCCCGCAGATGGTCAATTATTTACTGCTAACTCAGTATTAGGTAATGGTGATTTAGTAGGTGATAGTTACTTTGCAGTTTACTTTGGTAGTGCAAGACAAGTAACAATGTCTGGATTAACAAAATCTACAGCTTATTCAATTAAATATTATGCTGTAGCTGGTGATTTTATTGCTGCAAAAACTGCTACATACAGATATAGTGATAACTTAAAACATGATGGTGTATTGACTTCAAACAAAGAATCTGATGAAGTTGAATTTGTTAGTGAAAGTGATGCTCCATTTACAGTAGATGCAGTATTCCCTAATCCAGTTAAAGATGTATTAAACTTTAACTTGACTAATACAGAAGCTGCAAGCTATAAAGTAGAAGTAATGACTGCTACAGGTCAAATTGTATCTATACCTTTCACTGACTTACAATTAGCTGCTGGAACTTCAAGTCACAACTTTAATTTACAAGGTGTTGCTGCTGGTTCTTATATGTTAATCGTAACTTCTGGTGATCACGCTTATGTTGTTCCTTTTGTTGTAATGCCATAATATTTATGGTTTATTAAGATAAACATTATATATATTACATTTTAGCAAAGGGCTATCAAATTATTGATAGCCCTTTTCGTTTTTATAAAAATGTAAATGTTAAAGTAAAATTACTAATAAGTTATAAATTATAATATGTTGTCAATATTAAGAAAATCAGCAATTTTTATCATAATTATTCTATACTATACCAATCTATTTGCAGATATTCAAGAAGACAAAATCAAATTAATGTCAAAAAAATATGAAGACATAATGCGAATTGTTGTCAAAAATTATGTTGATAGTGTAGATATAGAAAAAATAACAGAAGAAGGTTTTAAAGCCATTTTAAAGTCTTTAGACAATCAATCTGTTTACTTTGATAGAGATTTCTATAAAAGCAATAAAGAAGTCCACACAGGCAAGCAAATAGGCTTAGGAATGACAATTGTCAAATATAAAGATACAATTGCAGTTCAAACAGTTGTATTTAATAGTCCAAGTTATTTGGGAGGTGTAAAAGCTGGGGATAGATTATATAGAGTAGATACTTCAAAAGTTATAAATTTAAGCGAATTTGAAATAAATAACTTACTCAATGGTGAAGAAAATACAAAAGTTACCATAGAAGTATTTAGGAAACTAAAACAAGTCAAAAAAGAAAATACTGGAATTGTTAATTATAATAATGACTCATCTTATTATATAAATAATGGCTTTGAATTGCAAAAAATCTCATTAACTCGTAAGTCATTTGCTCAGTCTTCAATTTCTGCATGTTATCAAAAAAATGAATATGGATATATTAAATTAGGAAGATTTACTAATGTTTCAGATAGGGATATAATTGATACATTAAAGAAATTCAACCCCAAAAAAATGAAATATTTAATAATAGATGTTAGAGGAAACGGTGGTGGCTATTTAGATCAAGTAGTTAATATTTGTGGGTTGTTTTTAGATTCAGGACAATATGTAATCAAAAGTAAAGCGACAAACCCAAACTATAATGTAACTAAATCTATTAAAAAAAGAGGGGAGTATTATGGTTTGCCACTTAAAATATTAGTAGATAAAGAAAGTGCTTCTGGAAGTGAAATATTAGCAGGAGTGGTGCAAGATTATGACATGGGCGAAGTTTATGGAGAAAGGACTTTTGGAAAAGGTACTGTCCAAAATACTTGGGAGTTTAAAGATGGAACAGGTTTTAAAATAACTGTTGCGGAATACCTTACACCATTAGAAAGACCAATTAATAAAAATCCAAAAAATAATACCGCTCAATTAGATAATTCAATGAAATTATTTATGAATGATGATAATTTTGCAGAACTTCAAAAGTCAATTGAAGAAATAGGTTATGGCAAATTACCAATTTTTAAATCCTCAAAAGGTAAAGTATTGATTGGTGGTGGTGGGATTTTCCCAAATCATTTTATTAAATCTGATACGACAAATATACTAACTCAAGCTTTAATTAGCAAAAGAATAATTTTTGACTTTGTTCATTCTTTGATTAATTATAATTCAGAAATATTTTCAAAAATAAAAAGCGTAGAAGATTTTGAAAATAACTTCCAATTAACTGATGAAATGCTTTTGGACTTCAAAAAAATATCTTATAATTACAATACTTGGAATCAAAATATGTATGACCAAGACAAAGACATAATAAAAGCAGTTGTCAAATCAAGAATTGTTGAAGTTTTATTTGGGACTCATTATTATTACAGAATATATAATTTGTCTGATAAAGTATATTTAGAAGCTATTAAAAATTAGTTTTTAAAAATATAAAAAA
>JBEICW010000365.1:0-3817 GCA_040383785.1 Ignavibacteria bacterium
AAATTAACTTCTAATTATGTAATTCATAAACCGTTGGGTCCTTTAAAATGTTATATTGAACAACACAAAGCAGAAATAAAAAGAAAATATCATATTAAAGTCAATTTGAGTTGTCGTTGCTTTGATAAATATAATAAAGAAATATTTTCAGAATATGAACAACTGTTAAATAACGAACAATTTAGAATAATTAATAGTTCTAATTATAAATTAATTTTAGAATTTCATATTATTGATAATGGTATTGGAATCAAAGAAGAAATATTAAAAAATATTTTAATGCCATTTTCTAAATTTGATGGGAAAAATTTACATGCAAATAATGGTAGTGGCCTTGGACTACCTATTACCCAAAAGTTAGTGAATTTATTGGGTGGTAGCATGAATATAGAATCAATTAATGGCCATGGTACAGATATTCAATTAATTTTTGAAGGACTAGATTTTGAATATTTGAACTACAATGAAAACAATTTTGATAAGAGATATAATTTGCCATCAGACTTGCAAAATAAGTTTAATTCTATTAAAGATACTTTTATTTTAGATGAATTTGAGACTTTTGCAAAAGAGCTTATAGTTTATCCAGCTTTGAGTGAAGACTTAGTAATTATAGGCAAAAAAATAATTTCTGCTTGTGAAAATTTTGATATAATAAAAGTTCAAGATTTAGCGAAAGCACTTGAATAAATTTTGAATTACTTAATTTTAATATATGAATTACGAAATAGATTTGCAAGGAAGTAAAGTTTTATTAGTTGATGATAATCCGCAAAATTTAATACTTTTAGGCGCATATTTAAAAAAATTTCAATTTAAAATGGCACTTTCTTTAGATGGTCAAAGTGCTTATGATACAGCTTTAAAATTTGAACCAGATCTTATTCTTATGGATATCAATATGCCAGTTCTAGATGGATTTGAAGCTACAAAATTATTAAAAGCAAATAAAATTACAGAAAATATACCTATTATATTTACAACTGCTTTAACAGATACTGAAAACATAATCAAAGGGTATGAATTTGGTGGTGTAGATTATATAATAAAACCATTTAAATTAGAAGAACTTTACCATAGAGTCAAAGCTCATCTACAAATTAAAAAATTAATTGATAAAGTTAAAGAAACAAATCTTGAATTAAATAATGTAAACAAATCAAAGGATAAATTTTTTTCTATTATTTCCCATGATTTAAGAGGACCCTTTACCGCTTCACTTGGAATTACAGATTTAATACTAAATTACTCAGATAAAAAAACAAAAGAAGAAATTATAGACTACGTATTTAAATTAAATGATTCACTTAAAAATCAATTTAATTTACTAGAAAAACTTTTGGATTGGTCTAGAGTTCAAAATGGAAGCATTGAATATAGACCTTCAAAATTAATGATAAGTAGTTTACTAAATAATTTAAATCAAACATTTAAAAATAATTTTATCAATAAAGAAATAAATTTTATCATTAACTATAATAATTTAGAAGTTGATAAATTATATATAATTGGAGATGAATTTATGATTAATTCAGCTCTGTCTAATGTTTTGAGTAATGCAATTAAATTTACTCAAAAGAAAGGTACAATTATTTTGAATTTAAATATTATTGATAACAAATATAATTTTGAAATAAAAGATAATGGAATTGGAATGAATGAAGATGATATACATAAATTGTTTAGATTAGATGTGCATAATTCAAAATTAGGAACAGAAAAAGAAAAAGGAACTGGTTTGGGTTTAGTATTAGTTAAAGAATTTGTAACTAAAAATAATGGGAAAATAGAAGTTGAAAGTAAATTAGGCAAAGGTTCTTCATTTACTTTGATTTTTCCAAAACATGATTAAAAGTTTTAATTCTTAAGTTAAATTCAATTTGCGTCTTTATAAATAAAATAACGTCTCTAATATGTAACAAAAATGAAACTTTATAATTGTTTCAGATTATAAAACAAAATTTTATAAAAATAAACTATTGGAGAGTGTATGACTAAAAGTAATGTATTTACAGAAAATATGAATGGTAATGGATGTTGCCAAAATATAAATAATTGTCAATGTGTTTGCATTTATGATCTAAATGGTAATTGCAAATGCAAATGCGAATGTAGTTGCTGTTATTCAAGCAATTGTAACTGCTCAACTAATAATCAAAAATGTTGCTAAGTCCTGTTATATTAAATAAAAAAATTAAAACTTAGTACCAACACTTAATGAAATAAATAATCCGCCAAAATTAGAAATTGGTCCAGCCACTAAGGGTATCATACTATATAAACCATTAGGTATTGGATTAAGATTTTCATCTTTTCTTTCATTTCCAAATTCATCTTTTTGATTACCCCCCAAAAATGGAATGTAATAATACCTAATCTGCAATCTAGATAGATTTTTCTTGTTAAATCCAAAATCTGCACCAATCCCAATAAATCCTGCTGGTCTGATGTAAGCATCTGTAAATTTCCAAGCAGTAAAAAAATCTACAAACTCGGGTGCATTCGGGTCACCTGATGGATATCTGGCATAAGGATTTGATAAGATGGTGCTAAATCCAATTCCACTATTTATAAAAGGCTTAAAATTATCAACTAATTCATCTTGAAATACATATTTAGTTAGTCCTATAGTTAATGGAAAATTATATAGTCTATTTAATTTGTATTGAACAAATGTTCGTCCTGTAAATCTATCAAAAACTTCAAATTCGTCAGTATTTCTTGCACCATTTAAAAATAAATCTATAACTAATGATAAATCACTTTGTAATTTATATTCGTATAATCCACCAAAACCAAAACCACTTGTTGAAAAAATTAAGTGAGCACCATAAGCACTTTTATATCTATCCTTGGTATACATCGTATCAATTAATGGTCTTGGAGATTCAAAAGTAATCAAACTATCTGGTTTGAAAATATCCATTTCACCAGTATTTTGTGCTTGACTATAATTAAAGTTCTGCAAAAAAAGAATACAAAAAAATAAATAAATTATAGGTAAATTAAACTTAAAATTAATATTTTTAGATATTTGTTGTGAAATATTTGGCATTTTTTGACTTATTATTATCAAATAAAGTTTTTTTAGTTAATTTTGTATATTAGAAAACGTATTTATGTATAAAATAATTCATTTTGTATGTAAATATTTCAAAATGTTTAATTTTTCTATTAGAATGAATAAAAGAATAAACATTTTTTTTAATAAAATGAATAAATATGTTAATTAACCAATTTGTAAATTTTTGTGATTCAGTATTCCCATTCAAAAATGCAATTGAAGGTGATAAAGTTGGGTTGCAATTAATTAACAAAAGAAAAGTAGTAAAAAAAGTTCTCTTTACATTAGAAATTACAAACGAAGTAGTCGAAGAAGCAAAATTATTAGAAATTGATACTATTATTAGTTTTCATCCTTTAATTTTTAAAGGAATTAATCTTTCAATTGAAGAAAGAGTTGAAAATTTGGTAAGAGAATTGATTATAAATGATATAAATGTATTAATAATACATACTAATTTTGACACTTTTGAATTTGGAACAAATTATTTGTTTGCAAAGAAATTAGGCTTAAATATAATAGATTATTTGATTCCATTATCAAATAATTCTATTGAAAGTTATGGAATGGGATTAATTTGCAAGCCAAATATTTCTCATATTACAAAACTAAACCAAAATAATCAATTAGGCTATTGGGTAGAAAAAATATCAAGTGAAATTAATTCACCAGTAAAATTTACTAATAACGAAAGTGGTTTAGTTAATAACATTGCAATAATTTGTGGTAGTGGAAGTTCATTTTTAGATGAAC
>JBEICW010000366.1:0-3802 GCA_040383785.1 Ignavibacteria bacterium
GTCTAAAATGTTTCGATATAGCAAACCAATTTCGGATAAAAAGTCCTGCGACCCCACCCTGACCCTCCCCACAAAGTAGGGAGGGAAAAAGAAAAGAAAAAACAGGCAAAAATCGTGAAATATCGTGAAGTTTTTTGATGAAAGAAAACTGCAAAACAGTACAAAATTCTTAAATAGTGTCCTTTGTGCCAATTAACTTTGTGTCCTTTGTGTTAAAATTCTTCGTTCTTAGAAAAATGAACAGGCATGGTTGCCTATTCTACTATGAAAGAGAATGGATACGCAATCCAATTCTACCCCAAAATGAAAGATTGTAAGATTAAATTTTTCTCCACAAGTTGTTCACACTCATTTTTTACAACTTTACGTGCCCTAAATCATCAGATATTTATAATTTTGAAGTAATCAAATTGACAAAAAATAGAAAATATATTACGAACAAAAATATCTAAAATTAATTTTAAAATGAATCCTGAACAATCACAAAGATTAGAAAGCGAAGATTATGGCGATAACTTCTATTCTAATGAAAATAATACAAATAGAAGAAACAAAAAGAAGACAAATGTAAGCTTAAGCACACTTGGCAGAATATTGCCACATTCACTTGATGCTGAAAAAGCTGTATTGGGTGCATTATTTTTGGGCAAATCTGCTATCTCTAAAGCAATAGAAATCCTAAAAGAAGAGGCATTTTATTCGGAGGTAAATAAAACTATATATAAGACAATTTTAAGTCTTTATGATAGAAATAAAACCGTTGATATCCTTACACTTATTGAAGAATTAAAAGCTCAAGGTAAGTTAGAAACTCAAGTTGATACTAATTATTTGGTAGAATTAAGCACAATAACACCTTCGATTGCCAATATTGAAAATCACTCTTTGATTGTATTTGAAAAGTATTTGAGACGTAGAGTAATCGAAACAACGGGCTTGGTAATAGATAGTGCATTTGATGAAACTAAAGATATTGTTACTGAAATTGACGTTGCCGAAGCTGAAATGTTCAAAATTGCAGAAATGAGATTTATCAAAAGTTATAGCAACCTAAAAACAAAGTTGGTAGAAACTTATCATTTAATCGAAACTTTACGAAATAGAGACAAAGACACTTTAGCAGGTGTTCCGAGTGGAATTATTGAATTAGACAAACTAACCGGTGGCTTCCAAAATTCCGATTTGATTATAGTTGCTGCCCGTCCGTCTATGGGGAAAACTGCTTTTGCCTTGTCAGTAGCCAGAAATGTCGCTGTTAATTATAAAATGCCAGTTGCATTTTTTTCAATTGAGATGGCGAGCACTCAAATTATTTTGAGATTAATATCTCAAGAGGCAAAAGTTGACCAGCAAAAACTTAGAACTGGTAGAATTAATGATATAGAAAATAAAAGAATCGTAAATTCACTAAATACACTTAGCCAAACTAATTTATTTATTGATGATAGTTCTTCATTGACAGTAATGGAACTTCGTGCAAAATGTAGACGTCTAAAAACAGAACACGGAATTAGACTAATTATGGTGGATTATCTCCAAATTATGCATGCACCAAAAGCTGAAAGCCGCGAAAGAGAAATTTCAATTATTTCACAATCATTAAAGCAAATCGCCAAAGAGCTTGATGTGCCTGTAATTGCACTCGCACAGCTAAACCGTGCTATTGACGGTAGAACGGACAAACGCCCAGTTCTGTCAGATTTGAGAGAGTCTGGTAGTATCGAGCAAGATGCAGATGTGGTAATGTTTTTGAATAGACCCGAGGTATATAAAAAAGAAAAATACGAAGATGGATTGCCTACCGAAGGCACTGGTGAAATTATAGTAGGTAAGCAAAGGAACGGTCCAATTGATACGGTTAGAGTAGCTTTTATCAAAGATTTTGCGAGATTTGAGAACTTAGCATATAGTTACGAAAATCCACCACAATCAAAAAAGTATGAAAGTGATGATGAACCAGGTTTTTAGTGAAGTGATGAAAATAAAAAAATAGTAAAATTATTGTTTGTGCTTAATTAAATGGTATGTTGGCAATACCTTTCTTCTTAACCATGATTTTTTTGGATTTTGGGATTTTTTTGTTTGAAGTGAAATTTCTTCAAATACTGAGAATATGTTAGTTTTTGCGAAAAAATGCTAAACAGAGTGCAAAAAAAATGGCTGGGAAAACCAGCCATTAATTTAGTAATTATGTAGCTAAATTACGCAAAGAAATTAATTGGAACTGGTGTTTCGCCAGAATAATTATAAAAACCTTTGCCATTTTTACGTCCATAATGTCCCGCAGCCACAAGTTTTTTAAGCAATGGGCAAGCACGGTATTTGGAATCTCCTAAATCATTGTGTAGCACATTTAAAATCGATAAGCATGTATCCAAGCCAATTAAATCTGCCAATGCTAATGGACCCATTGGATGAGCAAAGCCTAATTTTGCAACTTCATCGATACCATCTACACTTCCACAATTTTCCATCAAGGCATATATTGCCTCATTGATAAATGGAAGTAAAATTCTATTTGCAATAAACCCAGGGTAATCATTAGCAGTAACTGGTGTTTTCCCCAAAGCTTTAGTAGTTTCAATAATTTTATTATATACTTCATCAGAAGTAGTCAGACCTTTAATAATTTCTACCAGTTTCATCATCGGAACTGGATTCATAAAGTGCATACCAATGACTTTGCTTGGTCTTTTAGTTGTGGCAGCAATTTCAGTTATAGAAATAGTTGAGGTATTAGTTGCTAATATAGCATTTGGATTTATTTTTGCATCTAAATCTTTAAAAATTAAAAATTTCAAATCTTTATTTTCAGTTACCGCTTCTATTACTAAATCTGCATCAGAAGCAGTGCTAATATCTGTAGTTGTATCAATTCTTGATAAAGTAGCATAAACCTCTTCTTGAGAGATTTTTCCTTTTGCTAATATTCTATTTAAATTTTTAGAAATAGTATTATAACCATTTTCTAAAGATTTTTCAGAAATATCTGCTAATACAACATTATAGCCAGTTTGGGAAAATACATGAGCGATACCGTTGCCCATTTGTCCGGCACCTAAAACCAAAATTTTACTAAAGTTCATTTCAATACCTAATTTTAGATTAAGTTAAATAATTTATAAATTAAAAAGTTTCAATAAAAATATTAAATACAAAAAAAGGGGTAAAATTACCCCTAATAGTTAAAATCAAAATAAAAACTACAATGATAAGTCTGTTTCAAAACTATCTTTAGCTCTAATACCACCTGCTTTTTTCACAATTATATCATCATAATGGTCAGCAATCATAGCAACAGTTTTTAATGAAGATATAAACTCCATTTCGTCCATATTTGCACCAGTAATGGCATGTGAAAAAGTTATAGTGCCGTCAAATAATAAACCAAACGCACCAAAATGTAATTCAGCATTTTTACGTAAAAGAAATTTCATAATATCTTCATTGATATTTGCACCTTTTACAACATGTGAAAGACATTCAACAATTGTATCTTTATTTGTGAATGGTCTAATTGTTATCATTACTTGTGTAGAACCGGTAGTAATTGTAAATGACGAATTTCCAAATGATAAATAATCAGTAAATTCTTTATCAAAAATTGCTTTAATTTTTTTTTGCAGTTTCATTAATTAAAACCATAGGATCATCTTGTGGAAATTCTTTTTCTATATCGTAAATTTCGTCAGTCATGACAACCTCAATTAAAATTATTCAAAAATAAATTTTCTAAATGTTTAAAATAACAAAAAAAAATTAAATACAACTTTTTATTTTATTTTTTCAATTATAATCTTTA
>JBEICW010000367.1:0-3786 GCA_040383785.1 Ignavibacteria bacterium
CAGTTGCATTTTCAGCAGTTTTTGAAGCTTCTTTTTTATTTTGAACGCGTTTTTTTCTTAATTCACTTCTTCTAGAGTATCTAGCTTTTACAACTTCTTTGTGTTTCGCTACTTTTTCATGGATTTCTTCTTTAGTGATACCTTTGAATTCTAAAGCTCTTTGAAGTAAAACACCTTCATAACTTAACAAATGATTAACTGTTTCAGTAGGTTGAGCACCAACATTCATCCAATAGATAGTTCTATCAGCATTAATAGTAACTGTACTTGGTTTAGTATTAGGGTCAAAAAATCCTAATCTTTCTAAATAAGCACCATCTCTACGTGCTCTACCATCAACTGCAACGATATCATATACAGCGTGGTGAATTCTACCTTTTCTTCTTAATCTAATCTTTACCATTTTTTAAAACCTAAAATAAAATAAAACATTTAAAATTCTATATCTAATTTATCATTAACTATTTGTAATTTACTAAAATTATTTTCTACCTGGCATACCAAGTCCACGGAATAATTTTGATTTTTTACCTTGAGTGAAATTTTTCATCATTTTGTTCATTTCGTCAAATTGAGTCAATAGTTTATTGACATCTTGTACTTTCGAACCACTACCACGTGCAATCCTCATTCTTCTTGCACCATTTATAATCTTAGGATTATTTCTTTCATCTTTGGTCATTGACAAAATCATTGCTTCAACTTTAGCAAATGCTTTATCATCAATATCAACATTTCGTAACTGTTTATCCATACCTGGAATCAAACCTAACAAATCTTTTAATGAACCCATTTTTTTAATTTGTTTTAATTGGTCTAAGAAATCATCAAATGTAAATTGATTTTTTCTAATTTTCTCTTCTAAAATCTCTGCTTCTTTTTGGTCAAATTGAGCTTCAGCTTTTTCTACCAAAGTTAGAATATCACCCATACCCAAAATACGAGATGCTATCCTTTCAGGATGGAATGGTTCCAATGCGTCAGTTTTCTCACCTATACCAACGAATTTAATTGGTTTACCTATTACATTCAATACCGATAAAGCAGCACCACCTCGTGTATCACCATCTAATTTAGTCAATACTATACCAGTAAGTTCTAATCTATCGTGGAATGCTTTTGCAGTAGTTACCGCATCTTGACCAATCATTGCATCACAAACGAACAAAGTTTCCGTTGGCTTTAATGCTTTGCTGATATTTTCAACTTCTTGCATCATTGCCTCATCTACGGTCAAACGGCCTGCAGTATCGACAATAATAGTATCTCTACCAAATTTTTTAGAATGCGCCAAAGCATTGAGAGCAATTTGTACTGGGTCTTTGCTACCTTCTTCGATATAAACGGGTACTTTGATATCATTAGCTAATTGACGTAACTGCTCTATGGCAGCGGGTCTATAAACGTCAGCTGCTACTAAAACCGGTTGGCGACCTTTCTTTTTCAATGAACGAGCTAATTTTGCACAAAATGTAGTTTTACCTGAACCTTGCAAACCAGCAACCAAAATAACTGTCGGTGGAGATGGAGAAAACATTAATTCGCTTCTCTTACCACCCATCACTTCTACTAACTCATCATAAACTAATTTTACTATTAGTTGTTCTGGTAAAAGTTGACCTTTTACATCGCTACCAATAGCTTTTTCTTTTACATCATCAACAAACTTTTTTGCCACTGCGATATTAACATCAGCATCTAATAAAGCATTTTTTATTTCTTTGAGCGCATCCTCAATATTTTCTTCTGTAATCGTAGTTTGACCACGAAATCTTTTCAATGCGTACTCAAGTTTTTCCTGAAGACTTTCAAACATTATACACTTTTTGTAATTTATAACTAATAAAAGATTACAAAAATAGCAAATTAAATTATTTAAAACAAAAAAACTTGAGAATATTTTTTCAACAGTAATTAAAATCTAATAATTAGTTAATTATTTAACAAATACTAACCAAAATAAAAAGTACTTTAAAGACAAAAAATATAAAAGTATCACAAAAAAATCATAAATTTGAAAAAATAAATTAATCAATTTGAAAAATGTTAGACAAACTTAAACAATTATTTAGTGATTCAATAATCTATGGCTTATTTTTTATTTTAGGAAGGTTTTTGACCTTCCTGCTAACTCCATTATATACTAATTATTTGAGTGTAGTTGAGTTTGCAGATATTACAAATATATTCTCATATATTGCTTTTCTAAATATATTTTACGCAATAGGATTTGATTCCGCATTTTTTAGATTTTATGATAAAAATGACGATTCACAATCGCAAAAGATTTTTTCTACTTCTTGGTTATCAATTTTAGCAGTTAGTTCTATTTTAACAATTATAATATTTTTAAATTATAAATTAATCTCCCCTATTATTTGCGATTCACCAAATAAAAATGAACTCTTAATTTATTCTATTTTAATACCTTTTTTTGATGTAATTTCTTATGTTCCATTTTTATATTTAAGAATTACAAATCAAGCAAGACAATTCTCATTAATAAAATTAGCAATTATATTTTTGACAATTATTTTAACATATATATTTATTGTCTATTATCATTTGGGAGCAATTGGCGTCATTTATGCTCATTTGATTGCTTCATTACTTGCATTTTTTTTCACAATCCATTTAGTTATTAAAAATTTAAAGTTAGAGTTCAACTTACCCATTTTCAAGGAAATGGCACAATTTAGTATTCCAACTATACCTGCTCAGTTATCAGGAATAATGCTAAATTTGGGCGACAAACCATTGGTAAAAGAACTTACTGACAATATGAGTTTATCTACTTATAACGCAAACTATCGGCTTGGACTTCCGATGATGTTATTAGTTTTAGCATTTGATTATGCTTGGAAACCATTTTATTTGAGCCACTTCAAAGATGAAAACTCACCAAAAATGTTTGCAAGAGTATTGACCTATCTTACTGTAATTTGTGCTTTGTTGTTTTTGGTGGTTAGTTTTTATATTAATAACTTAGTAGATTTACCTTTTTTGGGTGGAAAAGTCATTAATCCAATCTATTGGAGTGGATTAGATATTGTTCCAATAATATTGGCTGGATATTACTTTAATGGAATGTATAATAATTTCGCTGCTGGTATAAATATTTCTAAAAAAACCAAATATCTATCTTATTCTATAATGGTCGCAGCTGGATTTAATTTAGTAAGTAACTTAATATTTATACCAATTTATGGATTTAGAGCAGCAGCTTGGAATACACTATTTAGTTATATGATTTCGGCAGCAATGATTTATTATCATAGCCAAAAAGTATATCCTATAACTTATGAATGGCGTAGAATAATAATTGTAATTTTATCTTGTGTTGGCGTTTACTCATTGATAACTATAACAAATTTATATTTTTTTCAAATAATTTCCGAATATATTTCAGTAAATTTATTTAAAATGTTTGGAATAGTTATTTTTGTAATACTAATTTATTCATTTAAATTTTTTAATATTAACGAATTAGATTTCATAAAAAGTTTTGTAAGTAGAAAGAAAATAAATTAATAACTAATAATTTTCACCTTATTTACAATTTGTAATTAACATTGCACCTGAGGCGCAACTGGATAGCGCATCAGATTTCGGCTCTGAGGGTTGGGGGTTCGAATCCCTCCAGGTGTACAATATAAAATCCTTAAGTAATGATGAAATCAATACTTAAGGATTTTTTGTTTTTTAACTACCGACAAAACTACTGACAGATTTTAAATATATACATTTATAAATTTAGATAAATTCAATTGAGTACAATTAAGTTTA
>JBEICW010000368.1:0-3774 GCA_040383785.1 Ignavibacteria bacterium
CCGTAGGAATGAAATTATTATAGCAACTGCGTTCCCTTTATTTCCAAATCAAACCTCGTAGAGGTGAAACAAAAGAGTTTCACTCCGCTGGAGTTTGATGGATCAAAAAGGCAAGTCATTTTACTATAATAATTTCATCTCTACGAGATTGAAAAACAGGCGAAAATTGTGAAATATCGTGAAGTTTTTGTTGGGAAAATGCAAAATGAGTGCAAAAAGTGCAAAGATTGTAAATGTTCTCCGCTGGCGGAGATGTGAGCAAAGCTGACAGAGGTGGTTTTCTTTGCTGTGAAATCGCAAGAGTTTTTCTGTAAAAAATAAGTTCTTTGAAGAAGGTCGATGTCATCGACCCTTACAAGAAAAGAAAGTCAAACGAGCAGCCACCCTACACAGGATTTAAAAAAAAATTATTAGGACAATTATTACAATCATTCAACTACTTTTCCACAAAATCAAATAAGATAATTTATTTTTATCAAAAAGTTAGTTAGTTTTGTAAGTATATATAAAGTTTAAAATCAATTTAAAAATTTAAAGAAAACTAATTGAAACTTTATAGAAAAACATTCGTATTGAAATAAAATAACAATTGTATTTTAATAATTTATTTACTTTTAAAGGTTTTATATGAAAAAACTTTTGACGATAACTTTAGCAATTTTCCTTACATTATCTTTACAATTAGGATATGCTAATGATGCTTCAAAATATACAGATATTAATGCATCTATTCCATTAGACCCAAGTATCAAAACTGGTACTTTGAAAAATGGTATGAAATACTTCATCAAACAAAATAAACGTCCTGAAAAAAGAATGGAATTACGTTTGGCTGTTGGAGTTGGTTCGGTAGATGAAGATGCTGACCAAAAGGGTTTGGCTCACTTTGTGGAACACATGTGTTTTAATGGCACTAAAAATTTCCCTAAAAATGAATTAGTTCACTTTTTAGAAAAAACAGGTGTTAAATTTGGTGCTCACTTAAATGCTTATACTTCTTTTGAAGAAACTGTTTATATGCTACAATTGCCTACAGATGATACCAAAGTTATGAAAAAAGGTATGCAAGTAATGGTTGATTGGGCATCAGGTGTTACTTTTGCTGATGAAGAGATTGATAAAGAAAGAGGTGTAGTTCGTGAAGAATTAAGATTACGTTCTTCTGGAAATGCAAGAGTATTCGAAAAACACGCTCCAATTATTTGGAATAATGCAAAACACGCTTATCACTTCCCAGGTGGTGATACATCAATAGTATTAAATGCACCTCATGAAACTTTCCGTAGATTTTATCGCGATTGGTATAGACCAGAATTAATGGCAATTATTGCTGTTGGTGATTTTAAAGTTGATGATATCGAAGATTATGTAACAGATATGTTCGGTGAAATTCCAGCTTCTGTAAATGCACGTCCTAAAGCAGATAATTCAATGAAATCTTTCCCTGGTATGAAAGTTTCAGTACAAACAGACAAAGAATTAACTTATCCGTATATCGCATTATCTTACAACCACCCAATGCCTAAAAGAGGCAGCTACAAAGAATATAAAGATAATATCACTGAACAAATGGCTTCTGGTATGTTATCTTTAAGACTTCAAGAATTAACTCAAAAAGCTAATCCTCCTTTTGCTCAAGCAGGTGGTTCAATCAGTAATGGTTTAGCAAATGTAAAAAGTTTTGATTTACAAGTTGTTTTGAAAGGTGATGAGTTTGCTTATGGCTTTGCATCTGTATTAACTGAACTTTTCAGAGCTAAAAACAGTGGTTTTACCCAAACTGAATTAGACCGTGTTAAAAAAGAAATTTTGAGCAGCTATGAAGAAATGAATAATGATAGAGATAAAGCTCCTTCTGCTGGATATGCAATGGAATTAGTAAGACATTATTTAAATGATGAATCTGCACCAGGTATGGAAACTGAATTCAAATTGATTTCTAAATGGATGGATGAAATTACATTGGCTGATGTAAACAAAGTGTTAAATACTTATGTTACTAAAGATAATATTTCAATTGCACTTTCTGCACCTCAACAAGATGGTTTAGAAGTTCCTTCGGCTGGAGAAATTCAAGAAATTTATGAAGATTTAAGCACTCAAACTTTTGAAGCTTATGTAGATAATACTGTAAATAAACCTTTATTTAGCAGAGAAGTTACAAATGGTAAAGTAGTTAAAGAAACTGAAAATAAAACATTAGGTACTATGGTATGGGAATTATCTAATGGTGCAAAAGTAACTATCAAAAAGAATGACTTTAAAGACCAAGAGATTTTATTTAGAGCTTATAGTATGGGTGGAAGTTCATTATGTAGTGAAGCGGACCATATTCATGCATCTACAAGTGATGAAGTGATTGATAATTCTGGACTTTCTGAATTTAAACCAACTGATTTACAAAAAGTATTAACTGGTAAAAATGCTGGAGTTAGCCCTTATATTTCTGAAACTTCAGAAGGTATGAATGGAAATACAACTCCAAAAGATTTGGAAACTATGTTACAAATGACAAACTTGTACTTCACAGAACCAAGAAAAGATACAGAAGCTTTTCAATCTTTTATATCTAAACAAACTGATATGATTAAAAAATCTAAAATAGAACCTGAACAAATATTCTATGATACAATTGGTTATGCAATGGGTAACTATCACCCAAGACGTAAACCAGTTACAGAAGATACTTACAAAGCAGTTAATTTAGATAGAGCTTATGATATCTACAAAGAAAGATTTGCTAATGCTGGTGACTTTAATTTTTATTTTGTTGGTAATGTTGATGCAAATACTTTAAAACCAATGGTAGAAAAATATATTGCTTCATTACCATCTCAAAAATCTAAAGAGAACTTCAAAGATTTGAATATTGAAGGTTTGAAAGGTCCAATTAGAAAAACTGTTTACAAAGGTAAAGAACCAAAAAGTAGCGTTTATTTAAGTGTTGGTGGTGATTTTGAATTTAATGCTCAAAACAGACATTATATCAATTCATTAGTAAGTGTACTTAATATTAGATTAAGAGAAGAATTACGTGAAGAAAAAGGTGGAGTTTATGGTGTTGGAGTTTACCCTCAAATGACTAAAATACCTAAACCTAAATATTCTATTATTGTAAATTTTGGTTGCGACCCAGAAAGAGTTGAAGAGTTAGTTAGTACAGTTAAAGACGTTATGAAAGAATTACAAACTACTTTGCCAACTGATGACAATATGTTAAAAACTACTGAAACTCAAAAACGTTCTTTTGAATCAGATATTAAAGAAAATAGATTCTGGATGAATAACTTAGTTAATTATGACATGAATGGCGAAAATGCTAATGATATGTTAAAATATAATGATTTAGTTACAAGTTTAACTAAACAAGACATTCAAAATACTGCAAAAAAATATTTAGATTCTAAAAAAATGATTGAATTTGTATTAATGCCAGATAAAAAATAATTATCGCATTTTTACAATGTAAACTTTTAAATTAAAGGGATAACTTAATTTTTATCCCTTTTTATGTTAATATTTTACTTTTGGTGATAAAAACAATTAGTTTTGTTGCTTAATTTTACAATATAATATAATTTTAAAAGTTTATAATAATCATATTTAATTACTATAAAATAAATACTTTTTAGAAATAATGTTTGATTATATTTTAATTACTTTACTTACTTTTTTTAACTTATTTTTATTCTCAGTTATTAATTTGAGAAGTGATGAGCCATTTGAATTTGTTCCTCCAATGGAGGTAAGATATATTCGTGCATTTGGTGATAC
>JBEICW010000369.1:0-3763 GCA_040383785.1 Ignavibacteria bacterium
ATTCTTATTATATATATAATTTTAATCATTCATTAATAATTAAAGAAGAATACTTAAATAAAACTGACAGTTTAATTTCAAGAAGTGTTTATAAATTACCAACAAATCTAATTGAATCTGATATTATATATTTTTTAGAATTTAAACGTAATGATAAAACATATTATATGTTAAAAACTAATGATATAGGGTTCGTATTACTTGAGCAACCATAAATAAAATAATTTATGAGAATAATATTATTTATAATTCTCCTACTTCCCTCACTTCTTTCTGCCTCCTCCCAAACAATTTTACGAACTAATGTAACTATGGCTCAGGGGTATATGGATGATTGGAGATTAGGTAAAAAGTTATCTGGCGAGGTGGGTACTATGTTCGAATTAAATTCCAAATTTAAAATTGATACGCTTAATATTCAATTTATTGGCAGAACAAGTCTTGGCTTTTTATTTGAAGATAGCGACCAAAGACAAAATTCAATTTTTGTCCCAACCTTGAATGAATTGTTTTTAGAAGCTACATTAAGATTACCAATTGGTTGGGCTGTTGACCCATATTTTACCTCTACAAATAGCACTCAATTAGTCAGAGCGTATCGTTATAATAAAGATATTCGTTCTGCTTCAGCATCATACCGCGACCCTGCTATTACAATTCAAACTTTAGGTATGATGCATAGTTTTAAATTAAATCAATTTGATTATATTTCTTCTAAAATTGGTTTGTCGCTAAGGCAAGTAAGAGCTGATGAATTTAGACAACAGAGTGATGATTTTACAACTTATGGTGTAGTTGAAAACTATAAAGCAGAATCTGGTGTTACAATTAATAACGAAAGTTTTTTTAAACTTGATAGTAGTTCAACTTTTCGTACAAGATTAGACTTATTTGGCACTTTCAAAAAGCCAGATAAGTGGATTTTTAAATGGCAAAATGAATTACAATTTCAATTAATAAAAGTAGTAGGATTATTAATTAAATTTGATTTTGTTTATGATGAAGCCCAAGCAATGCGATTACAATTTATCCAATCCACAAGATTTGGCATAATTGCAGATATATAATTAAGATTTGTTAGGGTCAATGACATTGACCCTTTTTATTTTGCAGAAGCCACCCAATAATTACGCAATAACTGCGTCATAAGAAAGTGGTTAATTATTAGAGGTTAGAGATTAATGATTAAGAAGTTCATTGACAAATATATTTGTAGAGACGTTGCATGCAACGTCTTTCTTCTTTTAAGTTGCTATGAACAATAAAAAAAGACGTAACATGTTACGTCTCTACAAAAAAAAAACAGGTAAAAATCGAGAAATACCGTGAAGTTTTTGGTGAAAAAAGGCAAAAAGAGTGCAAATTGTGCAAAATTCTTTAATTGTAAAGACAAGGCACTGCCTTGTCTCTCAGGACTTTTGAAATCACAACAATATCTCGGATAAAAAGTTCTTTGAAGAAACCCCACCCTGACCCTCCCCACAAAGTAGGGAGGGAAAATGAAAAGTAAAAACAAGCAAAAACCGTGAAATATCGTGAAGTTTTCTGCTGAAAAATGGTAAATTGAGTGCAAATAGTGCAAAAATATTATTTTAATGAAACTTTATTATGTTAATTTCGTTAATTAACTTTGTAATCAAAAAATCTTACAAAATTAATTTTTTTAGGTGTATATGACTTTATTTACAAAAATTATAGGTACGATAGGGCTTTCGTCATTGGCTCTACTTGGAGTTACTGCTATGAATAACAAGACTAATGACCAATATGGCATAGAAAAGCCAATTGACAAAAATAATATCGATGAATCGGTAAAACCAGGCGAAAGTTTTTTCGATTATGGTAATGGTAATTGGATGAAAAAAAATCCTGTTCCAGCTGATAAATCTCGCTTTGGTGCATTTGAAGTATTAGACAAAATTAATTCGGAAAGGATTAAAGAAGCTTGCGAAACTGCTGCTGCTGATACTAAAGCTAAAAAAGGGACTAATCTTCAAAAAGTTGGAGATTTTTATGCGTCTGGTATGGATGAGAAAAAAATCAATGAATTGGGAGCTAAACCATTAGCACCATTTTTCGATAAAATTAATGCAATTAAAACTATCAAAGATGTGCAAGGATATTTGGAATATATGCACTCTATCGGTGATAATACTCTATTTGCAGTTAGCTCTGAGCCAGATATGAAAAATAGCCAAATGAATATTTTGGGTTTATACCAAACTGGTTTGGGTATGTCTGACAAAGATTATTATTTCCCAAAAACGGATAAAGACAAAGAAAGAATTGCTAAATACACTGAGTATGTAACTAAAATTATGACTTTGATTGGTGAAAAAGATGCCAAAACTTCTGCTAAAAAAGTATTAGAATTTGAAACAAAATTAGCGGATATATCTTTATCAAGATTAGAAATGAGAAATCCTGAAAATCTTTATAATAAAATGGACTTGGCTGGTGTAAAAAAAGTTGCTCCTTCAATTAATTGGGAAAGTTACTTCAAAGCGATTGGTGTTACTAAAACTAATGAAATTAATGTTGCAATGACTAAATATTTCACTGGTATTGATAAAATGATGAAAACTGAAAAATTAGAAGATATGAAAATATATTTCAAATATTTTATTGCTAACGACTTAGCTAATTCATTAAGCACAGATTTTGTGAATGCAAAATTTGAATTCCAAGGCAAATATATGTCTGGTAAAAAAGAATTAGAGCCAAGATGGAAAAGAATTGTTGGAACTACAAATGGTGTATTAGGCGAAGCATTGGGTCAAGTATATGTAGAGAAATATTTCCCTAAAGCCGCAAAAACTAAAATGGAATCATTAGTAAATAACTTAAAAGAAGCTTTAAAAGTTAGAATTAATGAATTAGATTGGATGGAAGATGTAACTAAGAAAAATGCTTTAGCTAAATTGAATACTATTATGGTAAAAATTGGCTATCCTAACAAATGGAAAGACTACAAAAAATTAGAAATGAGCAGAGATAATTATGTAGGTAATTTATTGGCAGCATCTAAATTTATTTTCCAAGACCAAATCTCAAAAGTTGGAAAAAAAGTAGATAGAGAAGAATGGCACATGACTCCACAAACGGTTAATGCATATTACAATCCTTTGAATAATGAAATCGTTTTCCCAGCAGCTATTTTGCAACCACCTTTCTTTTATCTTGAAGCAGATGATGCTGTTAATTATGGTGCAATTGGTGCAGTAATCGGACACGAAATCACTCACGGATTTGATGATGAAGGTAGAAAATTTGACAAAGATGGTAACTTGAAAGAGTGGTGGACAGAAAATGACGTTAAAAAATACAAAACAAAAACTAATATGATTGTAGAGCAATACAATAACTTCGAAGCAATAACAGGTCATAAAGTTAATGGAGAGTTAACATTAGGTGAGAATATTGCGGATTTAGGTGGTGTTACAATCGCTTACAATGCAATGAAAATGTCTAACAAAGGCAAAGAGCCAGCACCTATCGAAGGAATGAGCCAAGACCAAAGATTTTTCCTTTCTTATGCTGGCGTTTGGAGACAAAATGTGAAAAAAGAAGAATTATTACGTAGATTGGTATAAGACGTTCACTCTCCTGGGAATGCCAGAGTAAACGTGGTAGTATCAAATCCGGAGGAATAAACATAGCGAGCAAGATTATTCATTATTTGAATTGCCCAAATTGGATCTCCTTTATCTTCTTGAAATGGAGCTAGTCGCATAGTAAATTCAAATCCCCATTTACTGAAGTC
>JBEICW010000370.1:0-3761 GCA_040383785.1 Ignavibacteria bacterium
AAATTTAATGTTGAAAACGAACTTAAAAATCAAGAGTTAAAAGTTGCGTTGATTTCTAAAAAAAATGAAATTAATTCACTTTGGCTTAAAGTTTTAGGTTTCGGAATGATAATTATATTGATATTTTTTATCATTATTTATTTACAATTTCAAAATAAAACAAAAATAAATAAACAACTTAAAAAAGTAGTAAATGAATTAGAAAATACAAATTTAAAACTAAAAAATTCGGAAAAAAATTTAATAGAGATTAATAGGACAAAAGATAGATTTTTTGGAATTATTGCTCATGACTTGAAAAGTCCTATATCTTCATTTCATACTGCTACTGGAATGCTTGTAGATGAATTTGAAAATTTATCTAACGAAGAGAAATTAGAATTTTTGCAATTGATAAGAAATAATGCCAAAAGACTGAGTAATCTTTTAAATTCATTATTACAATTGGCAAAATCACAACTAGGTCAGATAATTCCTAATTCATCTAATATTGATGTTTATCATATTACAGAAGAGGCATTTCAAATTTTATTACCACTTGCCAATAAAAAAAATATAAAACTAATTAATCAAGTTAATAAAACGCATTTTATTTATGTAGATATTGGTATGATTGGAACAACTTTTAATAACTTAATCAATAACTCTATTAAATTTAGTTATCCTTATAATGAAATAATTGTTAGGTCGTTTGAAGTAATTGAAAATAAAAAAAATTACATTGCCATTGAGATAGAAGACTTTGGTGTTGGTATAGAGAAGGAAAGATTAAAAAATATTTTAAGTATTGAATTTAATAATTCTACGCCAGGTACTCAAAACGAAGAGGGCAGTGGTCTGGGTTTAATGCTTATCAAAGAATTTGTAGAAAAAAACAATGGAAAAATTAAAATTAAAAGTCAATTTGAAATTGGTACAATTATAACTTTGTATTTACCTAAAAGTTCAAATTAAGAATAATTGAATAATTATTTAATGTAGGAAATTAACGTTTAAAATTTAAAATTTCTTGCAACATAATTGAATACTTTTTATTTTTTGAAACATATACTCTTTCTCCAAATTGATTAAAATCATTTTCTTTTATATTACTTAAAATCTCTGCATAAATCCTACCTGCTGTTATTATTGAAAATCTAGCATCTTTATGTAATAGGGGAATACCATTGTATGAATCAATATAATAACTCTCTGCTTTGTCAATATAATATTGAATTAACTTTTTGAAATTATCGTTAAAATTTTCGTTATAAATATCTTCTTCAGTGACATTAAATTCTTTTAAATCACTTTTGGGTAGATAAATTCTATTATTTTTTTTGTCTTCCTTAATATCTCTGAGAATATTGGTTAGTTGCATACCAATACCCATTTTTTCCGCATAAATAAGTGCATTATCATCTTTAAAACCCAATACATAAGTCATCATCAGTCCAACTACAGAGGCTACTTTATAACAAAATACATATAATTCATCAAAATTATCATAAGAATTATGAGTGGTATCCATCATTACACCATCTAATAAGTCAAAAGGATATTCTTTAGGAATTTTGTATTTTGTAGCATAATAAACAAACGCAGATAAGGCAGGATGTTCGGACTCACCATATTTATATGCTAATTCTAATTCATTTTTAAGTGCATTAATTTCATTAACAATCTCAAAACTTTCTCTTTTGCGTGGATTATCTACAATATTATCTGCATATCTGCAAAAAGTATATACAGAATAAGAAGCTTCTCTTTTATCTTTTGGCAGTAATTTATTAGCAAAATAAAAACTTTTCGCATACTCCTTCATTACTGTTTTAGAGTATTGTAATCCTAATTTTATATTTATCTCATTATATTTTTCGAAGGTCATTATATTTATTGAAAAAATTTGATATAATTCAAAAAAAGCAAATAAATTCCGAATACATCTTTAAAAAGAAAATTTACTTAATTTTATTTAAATTTAATCAAATAAATGAAAAAAAATGGAACTGATTTTTCAGCTCTGTTTTATAAAAAGTGTAATTAATATTAGAAAGTAATTTACAAATTATTAATTAACATTGCCAGTTTTCTTTTTCCATTTTACATCATAATATCCGGGTCTTTCTTCTAATACTTTTTTTAGAAAATCATTATTATATCCAGCACCTTTTGGGCTACGACCATTATTTTTTTTAACATCATTTATATAACCATCATTGTACTTAACAGTTATATGTTGCCATAAATCCTTCCAAGTGTCCATTACTTTCATTGTATTATTTATTGAATAATCTGAAAGAAAGTCAATTGCTAAATCTTTATTTTGTTTGTCTAATTCCAATGCAGCATTTTCAAATGCTGGTTGATAAGCTAAAAATCTTTCTTCAAAACTTGCTTGAACTTTATTTATATCTTTTATTACATTTTTGTAGTTAGTGTATGCTCTATTTGCTACTAAATTAAATATCCAAAATCCATTATTCCAATCAAATTCAGCAATTGAGCCACCAACAAATGCTTTCGGCACTTCTACCATTGAACAATATAATGGAATATAACAAGTAGATGCAGCATCGTCTACTCCATACCACATTAATCCACCAATGTGGTTCGGCATCCAAGAACGTAATTGCATAACAAATGAAAAAGCAGTTTGTTGAGTAGAAATAGGTCTTTCCCACCCATAAGTGCTTATTGTATCGCCTTCAATTTTCCATTCCAAACCTTTCCATCTATAAGGACAGCCGTGAGGTCCAGCTCCTAATCCTTTTGTCATATCATATTCAGTACCTTCGAAATGGTCTCTCATCCAATTTTGTAAGTCTTTTACTCCAATTTTATTATCAGGTTTGATAAATAAAGGATAGGGGTCGGCACCTTCTACTGCTCTAAAATAATCATCTGATAATTTTAAATTTGGTGCAGCTAATGAATAAAATCTCCAAACTCTACCTTCACAATATAATAAACTTCCTGGGTCTAGTGGATTGTAAGTATCAGCAAAACTAAATTCACCTTTGTATTCTTTATAGATATTTTTAGATTTTGCAAATGTAATTACATCTTTAGAATATCTACAGTTTTTAGTATCATTCATAATTAAATTTCTAATTCTTGATTGATTGGCATGTGCGGCTATATAACCGTCTGGTATGCGCATTGCAGCCCATACAACTCCTTTGCTTCCAGCACCCTTACCAATAACTTCCATAATCCAAACTTCATTAGGGTCAGCAATACTAAATGACTCACCACTACTGAAATAACCATATTTATTAAATAAAGTGTCCATTAATGTAATTGCTTCTTGTGCTGTTTTTGCTCTTTGCAAAACAATATACATCATACTTCCATAATCAATCAGCCCTGTGCTGTCTCTAAGTGAATCCACTCCACCAAAAGTAGTTTCAGCTATTGATAATTGAAATTCATTAATATTTCCAACAACTTTATAAGTTTTGGGTGCTTGTGGGATCTGTCCTAAAAATTTTCCAGAGTCCCAATCATAAATATCTAATAAACTCCCTGGTTTATGTTCAGCAGCTTGAAAAAACTTAAGTGGCTCCATAAATCCACCTGCATCTGCTGCATAGGTTATCATATTAGAGCCATCTTTACTTGCACCCTTTGTAACTATGAAATTAGTGCATGCATCTAAACTATTTCTATTTTGATCATTTATTAAAATAATCAAAATAGAAATTCTAAATAATTGCATTATTAAAATTTTCATCAAGAAATCCCAATTTATTTTTAAAGATTTTATTATTTTTTTTATT
>JBEICW010000371.1:0-3761 GCA_040383785.1 Ignavibacteria bacterium
AACAATAATTGAAATTAAAAACTAAAATTTAAAGGTAATAAAATGAATATTAAACTTCCAGATGGTTCGGTAAGACAATACGAGAGTGGCTCAACAGGATATGAAATTGCAAAGTCAATTTCCGAGGGATTAGCAAGAGTTGCTTTAGGCATTTATGTAAATGATAATCCTTATGATTTATCTCGCCCAATAACAGAAGATGCAAATATTAAAATTGTAACATTTGAGCAAACTGAAGGTAAACAAATATATTGGCACTCTTCTGCCCACTTAATGGCTGAAGCATTGCAAGCTATATTTCCAGGAACTAAATTCGGTATTGGCCCGGCAATCGAAAATGGCTTTTATTATGATGTAGAATTACCTGATGGTTATAAACTAACCAACGAAGACTTGCCTAAAATCGAAGCGAAAATGATTGAATTAGCCAAAAAAGATTCTAAATTTGAAAGAGTAGAAGTTACTTGGGATAATGCTGTTGAATACTTCAAAAAACAAGGCGACCAATATAAATTAGAACTTTTGGAAGGACTTAAAGATAGCGAAATTACTTTCTATAAACAAGGCGATTTTACAGACCTTTGCCGTGGTACTCACATTCCAAGCACTGGTGCAATTAAATCTGTGAAGTTACTTTCTATTGCTGGTGCATACTGGAGAGGTGATTCTGAACGAAATATGATGACTCGTATTTATGGTATCACTTTCCCTAAAAAGCAACAATTAGATGAATTTATAACACTTAGAGAAGAAGCTGAAAGACGTGACCACAGAAAATTAGGTAGAGAGCTTGAATTATTTATGATTACTCCTATGGTTGGTGCTGGTTTACCTGTTTGGCTACCAAAAGGTACTGTATTGCGAAGAAAATTAGAAGCATTCATCAAAGAAGAATTACTTAAAAGAGGATATGTTGAGGTTATAACTCCTCATATAGGTAACCTAGAATTATACAAAACATCTGGGCATTATCCTTATTACAAAGATTCTCAATTTGCTCCAATGCAAGTTGAAGACGAAATGTATATGCTAAAACCAATGAATTGCCCTCATCACCATCAAATTTACTCATCTAAGCCACGTTCATACAAAGATTTACCACTTAGATTAGCAGAGTTTGGTACAGTATATCGTTACGAACAATCTGGTGAATTGAGTGGACTTTCGAGAGTGAGAGGTTTTACACAAGATGATGCGCATATTTATTGCCGTGAAGACCAATTAAAAGCTGAATTAATCAATGCAGTGGAATTAACTCAATTAGTATTCAAAACATTTGATATGTCAGTTACTACGCGTTTGTCATTTAGAGATGATAACGCCGAAAAATATGCCGGAAGTGTAGAATTATGGGAAAAAGCCGAACGAATTGTAAAGGAAGTTGCTGATGAAATTAATCTTGATTATTTCATTGGAGAAGGTGAAGCGTCATTCTATGGACCGAAAATTGACTTCATAGTAAAAGATGCACTCGGTCGTAAGTGGCAATTAGGTACAGTTCAAGTTGATTATGTTATGGCTGAGAGATTTGCCCTTGAATATAAAGGTAGCGACAATGCTAACCACAGACCTGTAATTATTCACAGAGCACCATTTGGGTCAATGGAAAGGTTTATATCTATTCTAATCGAACATTTCGCTGGTAATTTCCCATTCTGGATTGCACCAGTACAGATTTCATTATTGCCAATAAGTGAAAATCATTTGGAATATACTCAAAGATTAGCTAATACTTTAACAGATTTAGGATACAGAGTTAATCTTGATGATAGAAATGAAAAAATTAACCGTAAAATAGCAGAATCTGAACAACAAAAAGTTCCATTTGCTTTGGTAATCGGTCGTAAAGAAGAAGAGTCAAACTCTGTTTCTGTTCGTGAGCATACCAAAGGAGATATTGGTGTAAAATCAATTGATGAAATGTTAGGAATATTCGCTAAATTAAACGAACCTGGTGGCAAACACTAATTAGTTTTTTTATTTAATCTAAAAAGGTCAAATGTTTTTACTTGAACTTTTTTTGTACTTTGTACAATTTTTACCAAAAACTTCACTGTATTTTATGGTTTTTGAGTTTTTTGAAATCATTTTTCAATGAACTTGCTTAATCATTAACAATTTGTCAATTATTTATGACTTATTTATGACTTATTTATTGCGTAATAATTATGAATATTATATGGGAATATATCATTAAACCTTAAATATTTTTATCTTAATTTACTGTTGCTGAAGTGCTTTTGCGGCATCATAAATTGCACTAAGGAATCTTTTATATCTATTTACATCATTTCCATTAAGTGTAATTCTATTTGCAAACATTAACAATTTTTCTGCGGCTACTATCTCCATATCGACTTTTACAGGCGCATCAGTAATTAGTTTTTGGAAATTTGGATTTTCTATTATAAGCTTTAATTTCTCTTGTGCCATTAGAAAAGCATCAACTTCTGTTGCTTTTAATTCTACAGTATTAAACGCCTTAAACATAAAGGCAACATCACCAGAAACGAAATTTACACTTATTACACCAGCAGCATTTGCTGAATTATTATTAGTTGTTACTGCACCAGTATTTTGTGGTGATGTAGTTTTGTCTGATATTTTTTTAGTTTGAGCAATTAAGTTATATTTATTGCCCATAAAAAAAATACAAATTACCAAAATAAGAGTTCTTTTTAAAATATTTAATGTTTTCATTATTGACATTTGAAATTATAAAGTTGATAGAAAATAATTAATAGGTTAATAAGTAAATTATAATAATTTTTGAAGATTAGAAGTAATTGTAAATCTATGTAAACTTGCAGAAGGTCCGTACTGACCAAAACCGTAATCTACATTAAGTCCTTCTAATTTTATTCCAAATCCTGCACTAAAACCTGAAATTCCTCTATTTGCAGTGGGAGTAGTTGTACTTCTAATTTGGTTGTCAAATCCCGCTCTAACATCTATATACTTTCCAAGATATATTTCAGCACCAACAGCTACATTTTTTAGTTTATCTCCAAAACTACCGGTTTTATCTGCCATGCGGACAAATGAGAAATTAAATAAAATTGGTAATCCCTTTAGTCTATGATTAAATCCTAAACGAATATCCGTAGGCAAACTTTCACTCAAATTGCCAAGTTGTGTAATTTGAGTTCCAGCGTGTAATACAGATAGTCCAAAGCTTGTTCTACCGTCTTTTAAATTGTAAATCAAACCACCATCTATTGCAAAAGCTACTGAACTTGACTGCTCTAATGTAAGAAAAATAAATTTTGGTGTAATACCATAATAAAAATTAGAATCTATCATATTTGAATAAGTAACACCAAATGAAATATCATTTCCAGAAAAATCACCACCGCGATTGTTAAAATCTGAATATTCAAAACTTCCATAATTTGTATAATTTATAGATGCAGCAAGTTTACCTTCCTCGAAAGATTCACCAAAATTATAAACCAAATTACCGGAATTTATATCCAAGACGTGCTTTAGAAATGTAACAGAAAAATCGTCTTGCTTTTGATTATAAACAACAGCTGGATTAAAAAACAACCCAGATGCTTCATTATTAAGTGCGACTACTGCTCCAGATAATGAAGAAGTTCTGGCGCTTCCAGTAATTCGCATAAAATTATATAAAGAATTTTGATTTGCTTTGATTTCTAAAATTGAGAAGAAAGAAAACAGCAATATAATAATTTTAATATTTTTTTTCATTAATAGTATTTTAATTTTTTAAATATTTCAACTAATTTGTTGTTAGA
>JBEICW010000372.1:0-3750 GCA_040383785.1 Ignavibacteria bacterium
ATTTTTTAATGTTTCTAAAACACTAGAAGATGCAGAATCAGTGAATAGTGGATATCCACCAGGAGACTCTTTCGTTATTAGATCATCATGACAACTTCGATTATAACAAATTTATTAGGATCTATGTGTGAGCTTTTTTATAAATATAAAAAGTCATTAGAAATTGAAAATGCAAATATAAACACTTTGCGAAATTATGGATTTTCAACATCTTTTTCTCTCAATTATGGATTTGAGCTTTACCAGCCATTCGATCTAAATAACATTAAGATTCAACCAGGTGTGTTTACATATAATTCTGTGTATCAAGTTTTGCCAGACTTAAATAATGACACAACCATACAAGTACAAAATTTGATTTCTCTTCAAGATTTGCCAGCATCTGGTTTAAGTACAATTAATTATGTAAACAAAACACTTCCTTTGAAAATATCTATTCAGCAAAATGGAGCGTCAATCATAGGTATTGCTTCTAACTTCAAAACTTATGGAGTGCCTTATGATTCAAATGAAGATTTAGATGCCAACATAATAAGAGATTTTGAATCTGATTTAATCAATGATCCAAATTTATCTATTTTAGTTTTGACTCGCTTGGAAGATGTCACAATTTCAGGTATTAATACTAATTGGCAATCATTGCCCACCTCATTGTATTCAATAAGCTTAAAAAGTTTCAGATATAACAATGGATATGGTCAATTTTATTCTTTGAATGCAAATGATGCATTTATTAAATTTAACACTCAAGTAGATTATACTATTTATAACAATTTATTTAATAGCACTTATATGAATGTTTATAATTGGGCAAACTTATTAAGTTGGAATCCAGATTTTATTAGTTGGTATAGTTTGAATAAATCAGAAGTTCCATTTTTTGTTCAAGAATTTTTGAATGACTATTTTGGTGTAAGCTAGGCATAGACGCTACGAATTCATAAAAATATCATAAGTGGCAAATATAAACGATTCTTTTTTAGTTAATCTTTCACAATCTGTTGGGATTTCTTATGATCTCAAAAAGAATGTATTAGGCAGTACCACTAGTCCTAATTCAGCTTTATTTAATGTGTCTCAGATTGCATCTATATTAACTTATGGCAAACCAGTATTTGGTGTGTTTGAAGATGCGGATTCATTTGCAAATATGGATTTTGTAAATAATATTGAGCAAATTGAATTTCAGTTTAGCCAAGGAATAGTTTTTTATCAAAGAAATAAAATTGTTGTCCCTTCACAATCTATTCCAGTGAAAAATGATGTGGATTATCAAGGTACTAAACTTTTCAAATTTTATTTAGATTATAATGATTTTAATTTAGCATCTACAATTTTTTCTTGCACAATCACTGCAATTTCATCAAATATCATTACAGTAGATCAACTTCCAAGTGTAGGATATTTGAATAATTTCAAAACAATAAATATTAATAATTATCTTTTTGGTGTAGCTTCAATAAATTCAAATACAAATACAATTGTGTTGAATCAAGACGTAAGTGCTTATGCTTCCACTGGCTTCAATGCTAATTTGATTTTTCAACCAGTAATTAAGTATATTACTACGTTTGCAGCTAATGGGACGCCACCTGATATAGAAGTTCCATCTTCAGGAATTATTTTAGCATCAGCCACAGTAAATATTACTGGTACTTCGACTCTCACATATAGCTGCCCACTTGGAGTGATTGCTTTATATGAATCTTATCCTGAATACAGTAATCCAGCAAGTTTTTTCCCTAATCAGCAAGCGTACAATGCATTCTTAAATTCTGTCAATAATTCTGTTAAGGTATATAACACTTTACAAAAATACACAATCGAATCAAATCTAGTAAACAGTTTTATTACATACACAACAAATATTTCTTCTAACTCAATAGGCTTTGATCAATATTGGAGAAATCAGCCTTTTAAGCCCACTGTCTTATTTCAATATGGATTAGGATTCAATGGCTTGCAAAAAACCGATTTTGATTCTAGGTTTAAAGATTTTTATTATTATTACAAAAATGTTGATTTGACTAGAACATTTGCGATTTTTAGAGGAGACATTTTTGGAGGCAATGCCTTAGTAGGACAAAGTTTAGGTACGTTCCCTGGAAGTACATCAGTGTTAAACTTAGTGGACTTTACAGGAAACTCAACAATTTATAATGGTACGCATGCTTATGGTTTATCAGCGGTCACTTCAGATGGAGAGTATGCACCTAAAGTTAATTCTGCTTCAAACTTTTATTTTGATAAAAAAGTAAATAATTATTTAAGTTACACTTCTCCGACAATATCTAATTTAATTTTCTTTCATGTTTACAAAAATATCAAAGAGCAAAATGGTTTCCAGCAACAGAGATTAACAGACCCATTTCAATTGAGCGGTTACACTTTAAATGACACTATTCTGCCTTCACTTAATTCTTCTTTTGGAATTTCATCTTCTAAATTTGCTTTTAAAATTAAAGATGCAGATGCAATTTCAGGAGTAATTGGTGGTTTAGCCTTTAATGCTTTTATATCAGATAATTCGGCTTTAACAGGAATTCAAAGCTGTTTAATCGTTAATGCTGGATCCAATTATATTTCTCCATATGCAATTATTTCAGGAAATGGATATGGAGCCGCGATATCATTATCTACATCAGCTGGGGGTGGCATTAGTTCGGCATTAGTTACATCTTTCGGTAGTGGATACACAGAGACGCCTACTATCACAATATTTGATGCACAAACAAGCTCTGGAGGGGCTGGAGCCCAGTTATTTCCGATTGTGTCACAGTTAAGTTGTGGAATTTATAGTGGCACAAATTACAATCCAACAGAACCAGAGATTTATCCTTTACAATCAATGCCAATTGCCTCAATATCTTCAGCTTACATAATGAATTTACCAGTGGATAATACTAATTTTGTTGGATTGCAGTCTAACACAAATTATTGGGCAGTTTTTTCAATGAACACCCCTTACAGCCTTTCAGCAAGTCAAAAATTAAAATTTATTGATACCCAAGGATTTACAACATATTTTGCTACAACAAATGATTTTGCGTCATTCAATACATCTATCACACAATCTCAAATAGCAAAACTTGGATTTTTAGATCAGGGTAGCACAGGAACCGTAACTTCATCTAGAGGGGTTTATCTTACAAATGATAAATCAGCTTATCCAGCTAGGGTTCAAATTTTTGTCCCATACTTGGACTTGAGTAGTATGAATTTTAACGATGCAGGAAATAATTTAACAGTATTAGGACAAACATACTCATCTACTTCTCCAATTCAAAATTCAATGACAGTTTATGTTTTAGCTGAAAATTCAACCACTGGATATCAAACCACTTTATCTGGTTCTGTACCACAAGGTACAGAAAGAGGTACAACTATTTTACTCGGTAACATAGATGATCTTTTTGATCAAGTAGTGGATGTTTTTATTGAGCCTGATTTAACACTTGGAGTAAACTTTGTAGCAAATACATCAATTATTAATTGGACTATATATGATACCATTACCATAGACAGTGTACCATGATTTTTAACCTTTTCTCATATCCTAGTAATTTTGGTAAAGTAGAGCTTTATAAATGCGACTATTTCGGAAATGGTGTTACAGTGGGCGTGTCTCAGCCTTGGCTACCCCAAAAGGATAGAAATAACACCCCTATTCCAAGAATAGCATTAGTGGATAAGTTTAGTGTTGATGTCAGCGTTGCGTCGCAAGATAATTTATCTTTTGGTGGCTTTAAC
>JBEICW010000373.1:0-3730 GCA_040383785.1 Ignavibacteria bacterium
AATTGACTATATCAGCTCTAAATCAAATTTTTATGTAAAACTAATTAATGAAATTGAAGAATTTACCAAGCATGACGTTATCGCATTTTTGACAAATGTAGAAGAATACGTAGGTCAAAATTCTCGCTTTTTACATTTGGGAATGACTTCATCTGATGTATTGGATACCGCTTTGGCTGTGCAATGCAAACAAGCTGGAGAAATTATCTTAAAAGATTTGAATGATTTGAAAGCAGTATTGGCACGTAGGGCTAATGAATTTAAACATACTGTTTGTGTTGGTCGCTCTCACGGTATTCACGCAGAAACTACTACATTTGGCTTGAAATTAGCACTTTGGTATGATGAGTGTAATCGTAATATTGAAAGATTTGAAGCAGCTCTTAAAGATGTTTGTGTTGGTGCTATTTCTGGTGCTGTTGGCACATTTGAGCATCTATCGCCTAAGGTAGAAGAGTATGTTTGTGAAAAATTGGGCTTGGGTTATGCAAATGTTTCTACTCAAGTAATACAACGCGACAACCACGCATATTTTATGTCGGTGATTGCGATTATCGGCTCATTTTTAGAGAAAATTGCTATTGAAATTCGCCATTTACAACGTACAGAAGTTAGGGAAGCAGAAGAGTTTTTCTCTAAGGGACAAAAAGGTAGTTCTGCTATGCCTCACAAACGTAATCCAATTGCTTCTGAAAATATCACAGGTCAAGCAAGATTACTAAGAGCAAATGCTGTGGCTGCTTTTGAAAACAACGCATTATGGCACGAAAGAGATATATCTCATTCAAGTGTAGAAAGAGTGATTTTTCCAGATTCAACAATTTCTCTAAATTATTCATTGCGTAGAATGATTAGAGTAGTTGATAATTTGGTGGTATATCCAGAGAGAATGTTAGAGAATTTGAATTTAACATTAGGTTTAATTCACTCTCAAAAAATTCTTTTATTACTTGCTAAAAAAGGTATGAAACGCCAAGAAGCGTATGTTATAGTTCAAAGAAATGCAATGAAAACTTGGGACGAACAAACTCCATTTTATGAAAATCTAATCGCTGATGAAGACCTATTAAAAGTAATCACAATCGAAGAAATTCAAGATTGTTTTACATATAAAAACGTATTCCAAAGCGTAGATTATATCTTTAAAAGATTAGGAATATAAGAGTAGTAGATAATACTAAAAAAATTAAGCCAAGTAATTTATGTTGCTTGGCTTTTTTTATATTTATATATAATTGCAATAATAATAATAATTTTTCGTTTTAAATAGAAGTTAATTAAAAAAAAATTTCGAATAATTTTTAGGTTGTAAAATGAATTTACAAATTATAAATGACCAAAATGGTTATCCTTCTGGTGTATTTATACCAATGTCTGAATGGGAAGAATTAAAAAATAAATATTTTTATAAATGAAACTACAATTATTACCATATTTGATAATATAATTGATAATAATATATTATTAAATAGTCTAAAACAATCAATTTATGAGGTTTCATTAATTGAAAAAGGTAAACTTGAAAAAAAATCTGCTTTTCAATTGTTAGATGAGCTATAATAAAAGAAATATTATATACACCTAATTTTTCTAAAGAAATCAAGTTACTTTCTAAAAAATATAAATCAATAAAAATTGATTTTCAAGTTATCTTAGAAGAGTTGATTTTAAAAGACAAAATTGGAACTTCACTTGGTGATAGTTTCTATAAAGTTAGGATGAAAATATCAGATAAAAATAAAGGCAAATCTTCAGATGCTAGAATAATTACATTTTACAAAAATGAAGAAACAATCTACCTTCTGTCAATTTATGATAAATCAGAATTTCAAAATATATCTAAGGAAAAAATTGCCTCTATACTAAAAGAAATTAACTTGGGTAAGGAATAAATTTTTTACAATTCAGTTCTAATAATAGAATTATAATTCCAAATTACCTTAAGCAATTTGGGAGCATTTCTAAAAAGTCAAGGCATTTATCATTGTTCAATTCATAATAATTCACACCAAGATTTATATTATCGTAATATTTTGATTGATTATTTTTGTAATACTCTTCTGAAGGAATTTTCCAAAAGTTTTTACCTAATTTAACCGCAATGAACCACTTCTCCAAAAGTCTGGCAGCTCTTCCGTTACCGTCCATAAATGGGTGAATATGGGCAAAACGTAAATGAATCATAGAAGCAAAATAAAATACTTCAATTGGGCTTAGATTAGAAGAAATTAATTTACCAATTTCTGAAAAAAACAAACTCATTTCATTTGCTACAAATTCTGGCTCAATTGCCATATATGCCAAACCTTCTTGACCAAAAACACCTACTTTCTCATTGCGATATTTTCCTCTTTTGCTTTTGATAAGCAGAGTTTTAGAAAATATTTGGTGGCAGGTCAAAAAGTTAATTTCATTTAAATCATAATCTTGGGCAAACAGATATGCTTCAATTAAATCCTCAATTTCTTCTAGTTCTTTTCCAACTTTGAATTTAGTCTTATTCAACTCATAATTCATAAAAGAGTTCAAATTGATGCTATTACCTTCTATATTTGAAGAGTAAACAGCCGATGCTTTTGTTAGGTAATCAAATCCACCTTTTTGTTCTGAAAAATCAAAATCTTCAATCAATTTTGGAATTTCTTTTCCAATTGATTGCGTATAATCTTTCAAATATTTATGGTTTATGATTTGCATTTAATTTAGGTGAAGTTAAATAATTAAGCTTTTTTACAAATACAATTTTCAATATTCTTACTTTTTTTCAATATATGTAATTTGACTAAAGGTTTTAGGGTCAAATCGGTTTTGGCAGAAGTTGTTTATATATTTTAGGTCAACAGAGTTTAACTTTTCAATTAAAGTTTCTAAATTATAACTCTCAAAGTTTTTATCTTCAATTTTAAGCATATTAATTGCTTTATCGGTCAAGCTTTCATTTTCCAAATACAATGAGGTTTTCATTTGCTCTTTGGCTCTCAGCAGTTCACTGCTTGAAATTGTACCTTGAAATAATTTACTAATTTCATTATCCAATAGCTGCTTAGATTTTGCTAATTTATTTTTATCTACAGCCAAATAAATATAAAACACAACTGTATCATTATAAACTTGTAAACTTGAATACACAGAATAAGATATTGCATTTGCCTCTCTAAATCTATAACTCAAGCGAGAACTCATACTTTCGCCAAATAGTAAATTGATTATTGTCAGACAAATTTTATCTTCATCATTAAGATTTACAAATGGTTTTAAGGTCAAAATGTGGCTTTGTGTAAAATACTTCTCTGTTGTCGATTTTATAGTCTTAAAATCAACAGGAGTGTGCCTCTTTACTATTTGAGTATCAGTTTCAGTTTCATTTACTACATCATTTGTAGTTAGGTTATTAATTTTGGCTTGATTAAATATTTTTTGAAATAATATTTCTTGTTTCAGATTACCTATATAAGTAATTTTTGTATTTTCGAGGGTATAATGATTTTTATAAAAATTAAGTATATTTTTAATATTAATCTTTTGTAAAATATCGGGTTCGCCAGCTATTGGAAATGCTAAAGTATTATTTTCAAAAATTAGTTTTTCAGCATCTTCATATATCAATTCTTCAGCATCATCTTCATACGAGCTAATCTCATCAATTATAATTACTTTCTCTTTTTCAATTTCTTTTTCAATAAATTCTGAATTATAAATGATTTCAAATAACAATTCTAAAATTTTATCA
>JBEICW010000374.1:0-3725 GCA_040383785.1 Ignavibacteria bacterium
AAGTATTGATATTGACAACTCAGAAATCGGAGTATTTGACATCACAGGCAATAAAGTTTCAGGCAAGGAAAACTTGAGCATAGAAAAGTTAAATGCGAATAAAGGAAATATCAAATGGAATTGCGTAGGACAGCCAAAGGGCACATACCTAATCAAAATCCAGCACGGAAATAATACAAAAACTGTGAAAGTGGTAGTGAATTAGAATTTTAAGTGTATTAAAAATTAAATCTAAAAAAAAGAGATTGTTTAAATTAATAAACAATCTCTAATTTTTATAAACCCCAAAAATAAACTTACGCAACAGTTACTTCATCGCAAAGATACACATCTTGAATTGTGTTTAGAATTTCTACGCCTTCGTTCATTGGTCTTTGGAATGCTTTTCTACCAGAAATTAATCCCATACCACCTGCACGTTTGTTGATTACAGCAGTTTCTATGGCTTCTGCGAAGTCATTTGCTCCTGAAGCACCACCAGAGTTGATTAAGCCAATTTTGCCCATATAGCAGTTCGCAACTTGGTAACGAGTAAGGTCAATTGGATGTTCAGAAGTTAATTCTGTATAAACTCTACTATCGATTTTCCCATAACTTGAATTATTCATATTCAAAGCATTATATCCGCCATTATTTGTAGGTAATTTTTGCTTGATTATGTCCGCTTGAAGAGTTACGCCCAAGTGATTTGCTTGACCAGTCAAATCCGTTGATGTATGATAATCTTGGTCTTTTTTAAATTCCGGATTTCTCAAATAACACCATAAAATTGTAGCCATACCCAATTCGTGTGCTAAAGAAAACGCTTCAGCCACCTCTTGAATTTGTCTGCCACTTTCGTCAGAACCAAAGTAAATTGTTGCACCAACTGCTGCAGCACCCATATTATAAGCATCTTCAACTTGTCCAAACATAATTTGGTCAAATTTATTTGGGTAAGTCATTAGTTCATTATGGTTAATTTTTACTACAAATGGAATTTTATGAGCATATTTACGGCTCACAATACCCATTACTCCAAAAGTTGATGCAACTGCATTACAGCCACCTTCGATTGCTAATTTTACAATATTTTCAGCATCAAAATAAATTGGATTTTTTGCAAATGATGCACCAGCAGAGTGTTCTATCCCTTGGTCAACTGGTAAAATCGAAACATATCCTGTATTTGCTAATCTACCAGTTCCATAAATTCTTTGTAAATTAGATAAAACTCTATTATTTCTGTTTGTATTTATAAAAATATTGTCTAAATAACTTGCACTAGGAACAGTGATTAAATCTTTGCTAATTTTTGGACTATTAAAGTTTAATAAATAGTCTGACTTATCGCCTAATGCTGATGTAATTTTGTCTATCATTATGCACCAATTATAATTAAATTGTATGTAAATATTTGAATTTTATTAGATATTTCTATGTATTAATTACAAATATAAAGTAAATTTATTTTAAATACAATTTAAAATAATAAACTGTATAAAAGTGTGGGAAATTCTAGTAAAATATCGAAATTTAAATACGAACTCTTTTGTTTAGATAATCTTTTAATGCTTTATCAAATGGGGTAGAGGTATCAATTAATGAATAATTAATATTTGCTTCTCTGCACCCATTTTCGATTTTATTAGTAAATTCTTTTAGAAGTTTTTGATATTCTGCTTTGATTTGGTATGGCTCAGTTACTATCTCGTCATTTGTTTCCATATCTATAAAAGTAGACTTATATCCAAAATCAAAGTCTAATTCACGAGGGTCTAATAATTGAAATACTAAAACTTCATGATTATTATGTCTAAAGTGTTTCAATGCACTTACAACTTCATTCGGGTCATCAAAAAAGTCAGAAATGACAATCACCAATGAACGATTTTTTACTCTTTCTGCAAGTATATGAAGCGACTTTGCTGTTCCTGTTTTATCACTTGGTACTGTATTTTCCAATGTTTTCAGCAATTCAGCCATATAAGATTGTTTAGAGCGCGGCGGAAAAAACTTCTGAATTTCGGTATTATAAAGTGCCAAACCAGCCGCATCTCTTTGGTTCATCATCAGATAAATTAGAGCTGCACCAAGGTATGATGCATACTCAAATTTAGAAATATTACCTTTTGATGCGAATTTCATAGATTCACTTGAGTCTATGGCAACCATTCCACGTAAGTTGGTTTCTTCTTCAAATTGTTTTACATAAAACCTATTTGAACGACCATAAACTTTCCAATCAATATGACGGATTTCATCACCTGGTCTATATTGGCGATGTTCTGCAAATTCTATACTAAATCCATGATAAGGAGATTTATGCAGTCCAGTAATAAATCCTTCAACTACTAATTTAGCTTTTAACTCAATATTTCCCAAACTTGAAATAGTTTGTGGTGATAAATATTTTCTATAATCATTATTTGCTACATTCATTACAAAGTAAACGTAAAATCTAAATTAAAATTTTATAAAGTGTATAATTTTTGCATTTTGATCAATTATAAGACAACTCTAAAGTTGATTTTTTACACCTTTCCCCAAAAATTATTTTCACTTCTTTTGCGAAAAGTGTAACAAATTGAAATCTCAATTGTTTATAGAGTATAATCTAATGACAAATTTCAAAAAAGTTTTTTGGGAATTTGTAAATTATGAAATATAGTTAAAAATAAGTTTACCTGTATTTTGTAAAATATAAAAATATGTTGATAACTTTTTAAGAAATATATAAAAAAAGTTTTTTTTTTATAAAAATTGTCTAACTTGCATTTGAGAAAAGATGATATTTCTTTAAATGTATTTTATAAATATTGATTAATTACAAAGTCGATGGGTGATTGATTAGTTTTGTGAGATTCATAATATCGACTTAGAGATATTTCATATTTTCAAAAAATATTCTCTTAATTAACAAATTTATAAAAATAGTAAGGAATTTACTAATGAAAATTATTTCACAACAAATCGCAATATTTGCGATATTACTTATCTCATTCTTTGGAATGAATTTAGAAGAAAGTAAGGGGTAAGCACCATGCCCAGTTGGTAGTTTCTTTGATGTGAAAACATTTACTGTAAATAGTTGCCCAGTTACTGTATATTATTGTTACACACCTGGAGCTGAACCAATTTTTAAAATTTTAAGTATTTATTTGCATCCTGGCTGTAATTTAATTTTGGATCCTATAAATTTAAATTCAATATATGAATACATAATCAAAAATCAAACCGGTCTAAATATACCTCCTTGTACAGCTAGTGGACCAGTATATTGGACGGCTGTTTTTAATCAATCTCAATGTTATAGATATGAGAGAAGAGGCTATCCTTATTATGAATACTTTGAATTAGGTGGGTATTCTATTGTCCCATGTGAAGAATATGTAGAATGTGTTTTAGAGTACAAAGCATGTACATTACCAAGTGGAGATAAAGATATTGTATGTGTTAATGCTTATACAACAGGTTATTCAGAAATAACTTGTGTTGCAGATACAAATAATGCTATAGTTAATGCATTTTTATTTAATCCTAATTTAATAGAAACAGTATGTGTTAGTGTTGAATGTGTTTGTACTAATGAATAGGTCAATAATGAAAATTAGATTATATATTTGTTTAATTATTTTAAGTTTATTTGTTATTAATGTAAAACTAACTTCCCAATTGATTAATGGATATCACAAACTTGATTATGACCATAAAAATGGTGTTTGTAGTAATGATACAATTATTCT
>JBEICW010000375.1:0-3720 GCA_040383785.1 Ignavibacteria bacterium
CAGTACTGTAATACATTTTACCCCTTAAGTTTAAGAATAAAGTGTAAACCTTTTTTAGGAATTGACATATTTTGTGTTGTATCCCAACTATAACTAGCATAAAGAAGAATATTGCCATTGTTATCATAAGCATATTCTAATTTAGCACCATTACCCACCCAAATATTTAATTTTATATCCTTATCATAAGATGCAAAAAGAATCTGATTACCATAGTCATCAAAATTAGATTCATTCTTATAATAACCCACCCAATCTTTTAGAGTTTTATCCCAAAGATAATGTATCTCAAGAATTTTGTTATTTTTGTCATCGTAAGTTAATTCATATTTATAATAAATCTCCCAAATATTTATTGTTTTATTCCAATTATAAATATAGGTTAGAATTCGATTGTCTTTATCATCATAAATATGTTCTTCTTTTCTTTCACCTATCCAAATATTTTGAGTTTTATCCCAATTATAATCAGCATAAAATATCCTATTGCCTTTTTCATCAAAAGCAAATTCTGACTTAGTATTGGCCAACCAATCATTTAGTGTTGTAACCCACTCATACTTAGTATTAAGAATTAGATTTCCTTTATCATTATAAGCATATTCTTTTTTTTCTTGACCAATCCATTTATTTTGATTAGAAACCCAATTATAAATATAGGTTAAAATTCGATTGTCTTTATCATCATAAATATGTTCTTCTTTTCTTTCACCTATCCAAATATTTTGAGTTTTATCCCAATTATATTTAGTATTGTGAATTTGATTGCCATTTTCATCAAAAGAAAATTCAGTCTTAGAGTTGCCAACCCAACCATTTTTAGAAATATCCCATTTAAATGTTGAAGATAGAATTTGATTGCCATTTTCATCAAAAGCATTTTCACTTTTTTCTTGACCTACCCAAATATTTAAATTTATATCCCATTTATATTCTGTATAAAGAATTCGATTTCCTTTATCATTATAAGTATATTCTTTTTTTCTTGACCAATCCATTTATTTTGATTAGAAACCCAATTATAGCGCATTTCAAGTATCTGCTTATTTGTATTGTCATAAGTATATTCAAACTTATTACCACCTTCCCAAACATTTTTAGTTTCATCCCAAAAATAATCAACAGCAAGAATTAGATTTCCTTTATCATTAAAAAAAAATTCTGATTTACTTTGAGCTATCCAAGTATTAAATACATTTTCCCAAATATACCTTACTTGAAGTAAAATATTCCCATTATCATCAAATGCATATACATCTTTAACACCATTACCTAACCATTTATTTAATTTTTTATTCCATACATAAAATTCTTCTAATATTTTATTTCCTCTTTCATCATAAGCATAAATAACTTTAGATTTAAAAGGTGTAACTATACTATCCAACTTAATTTTTTTATCACTTGCTTTCACTTCCAAATTAAAAGCAAAAGTGCCAATCAATATTAATATGTAAATTATTCTTTTCATAATCTTTTCCAAAAATCAAACTAAAACAAAAAAACTTTTTCTAAATTTGTCATACCCTCTAAATAAAAGACTGAAAAAATGGCAAAATATAACAGAGTTTTGAAAAATATTTTGTAAGTAGTTGTTATTGTGTTAGTTACAAGCGAAGTTTTTTTGTGGTGGGTAGGAGAAAAAAGAAGAATGCAGGTGAGGGCATCTGCATTACTATAAGAAGGGTCAATACCTTTGACCCTTACAAAAGAATAATTTGCATTCGACTACGCTCAGGCAACGGTCAATATTCGGTGGCCCGTCGTAGTTGAAACCACAAGAAAGAAAACCACCTCTGTCGGCAAGCCGACATCTCCGCCAGCGGAGAATACAAGAAAGGACGGGAGACCCGTCCACTACATTAAAAATTACTTCATCATCCCCAAATTATTCATTAGGAATTTCCATTCTGTGTATTTGGTTTCTACTCTTTTATCCACACTTTGTCCGCTACCACCAGAGCCGTGTCCTGCGTCAAAATCTACGAATAACATCACTGGATTTTTTTGTCCTGGGTTATTTTGTAATCTTGCAGCAAACTTTTTGGCGTGAAGTGGGTCAACTCTTGAGTCGTTTTCCCCAGCAGCCACAAATGCCGCAGGGTAATTTACACCTTCTTTGATATTTTGGTAAGGTGAGTATTTATTGATAAATTCATAATCGCCAGCTACTTCTGGGTCGCCATATTCAGGTATCCAATACCTTGCAATCAAAAACTTATGGAAACGCACCATATCCAATAACGGCACGCCAACCACTGCTGCATTCATCAAGTCGGGTCTTTGCACCATTACTGTTCCAGTCAATAAACCACCGTTACTTCTACCAGAAATCGCCAATCTTTTAGGGTTTGTGTATTTTTCTTTGATTAAGTACTCTGCACCAGCTATAAAATCGTCAAATACATTTTGCTTTTTCTCTCTCATTCCAGCCAAGTGCCAGTTTTCGCCATACTCACTTCCACCACGCAAACACGCAATCGCATAAACGCCACCACGTTTGATAAACGAAGCCGCTTCGCCCAAATAAGATGGAGTTAAAGAAATATTAAATCCACCATAACCATAAAGTAAAGTTGGGTTATTTCCGTTTAATTCTACACCTTTTTTGTAAATCAAAAACATAGGAATTTTAGTACCATCTTTAGATGGATAAAATACCATTTTAGACTCAATTCCGTCCATATTTACAGGAGTATTCTCTTGATAAACGAAGTCCCATTTAAGCGACTTGCCGTTAAATTTATATAATTTAGATGGTGCAGTGAATGTTGCTAATGAAACATAAACTTCATTTGTGCTTTTACGATAACTAACTCCGCTTACATTTCCAAATTCAGGCAATTCTAAATCTCTAAGTTTTTTGCCATCAAAGTCATAAAGTGCAATGCGAGAAAGTACATCTTTTTTGTATCTCACTACCAAATAATCAGAAGTAAAGGCATAAGATTCCAAAACTTCATCTTTATTTTCAGGAATAAATGGTTTCCAATTTTCAAAAGACATTTTTTTAATATCATCATTCAAATCAATGCACATCATTTTGAAATTTGGTGCTTCGTGATTTGTCATAATGAACATTTTATTCTTTTTAATATCAACAGATGCATTGTATTGTTTGCTTGAATAAATTTCGGTGTAGTCATCATTTTTAAAATTAGACATATCCCCTGTTTTTTTCATTTTAATAGTTACAGAATAAAAATCACCAAACTGAATAAAACTATAACCTCCCTCATCACTATCATAGGCAGCGGCAACATCTTTCGCATCAGCTGGAGCAATAATAAATTTATCATTTTTAGGGTCAGTTCCGATTTTATGCAAATATGTTCTAAGTGGCTCTTGATTATCAATCATTTCTTTTGTACGCTTTGTAATATAAGCATATTCTTCATTTTTTGCAAAATCAAAATCACTAAGTCCAGTAATTGCTTTTGTTAATGGCTTACCGTCTGTTGTGCTGTAAACAACATAATCGTTAATTTCATTACCTTTGAATTGAGTGCCGATAGCAACTTTATCGCCATTTTCATTAAAACTAACTCCACCCCAAGAGGTATTGCCAGTTTTATCCAAGTCAATTGGATTGAATAAATTAAATTTGGCTAGTAATCGTGGTCAATCACCGGAATCAATTATTAGTGAAGCTGTCAGATCATAGCTTGAAATCCAATCACTAGAAACAGTTTATTATGCTGTATCTGATCCATTAATTGG
>JBEICW010000376.1:0-3712 GCA_040383785.1 Ignavibacteria bacterium
CTTTATTATAGCTATAAACTTGCATTACATGTGGGCCAGTATCATTTACATTAAAGATAAATTCCCCAATTTCAATATTATATTCTTCTATTATGTTTTTATAATTCTTTTTAAAATAATTTTGAAATTCTATCCAAAATTCATTTTGTATTTCTCCTAAAGGAATATTTGCTTGAGGAATATTTGCTTGAGCAGTATTTGCTTTGCTTTCCATTTTTATCTCCTTTTATTTAAATGATTAAATTATCTATAATAACGTTTAAAAAAAAAAATATTTGAATAGAATTAAATTTCGATTCTTTCCCTTCCCAATTACCTATACTTTTAAGTGTAGGACAAAAACTTTACATTTTATGTTTTGGGTTTTAACCCAATTCTTTTCTTTTGTAGAGACGCAATTCAATTGCTTATTGGTCTTCAATTGCAAAAATATTGGGTGGTATTAAACAAATTGTATTACATGCAAGTGTGCCTATTCTACTATTTCAAAATATCTTTTCAAAAGTAACTCTTCTTAGTCTTTTGCGGTATGTTTCTATGTCTTCGTTTGGTCTTTTCATTAATTGTTTAGATTTGCCGGCTGTTCGTACTTCTATTTTTGATTTTGGCACCCCTCTACTTTGCAATTCTTGAGAGATAAATTCTGCTCTGTTTTTACCTAATCTATTATTATAATCAACCGATGCTATATCATCTGTATGCCCAATAATGATAACTTTTTTCATTTTATCAATTGATTCTAATATATTGGTAGCAACCATATCTAATGCTTTTTGCCAAGTTTCATCGGTTTCTATTCCATTGCTATCCAAAGTGAATTTATATGGCTCTTTATATTCATCATAAGGAAAATTCACTCGCAAAGTTAGCATTTCTGGCAACTTAAAATCCATTCTAATTATTTTAGTAGTACCGCCTGTATCTATTCTTACGTTAAATTTGTCATAGAATAAATCGGCACTTTGGGCAACTACTTCCACATCTTTACCTTTGGGTATTTCAAGTGAATATTCGCCTTTTTCATTCGAAACTGTTTCGGAGATTTTTTCGCCAGTTTTGGTATATTTTGAAACTATATTCGCACCTTCAATTGGCTCAGAAGTTTTTTCGTTTTTGATTACACCTTCTAACGTGATTTTTTCTTCTTTAATAAAATCTATTGTTGGCAATGCAGGCACTTCATTAGGGAAATTTTCAGACTTTATAGTAAAATCATCAATCATTGGTTTTGATTTATCTGCAATTTGTTTATTTACAAATGTTTTATATTTTACATATATATCAAATCCATTTTCCTTATTTTGATCAGATGAATAATACATTACTGAATCGCAATCCCCTGGGCAATTTGCAAAAAGTTCATCGGCAGTAGTATTTATTGGCGAACCAATATTTGTTGGTTTGCCAAACAAATCATTTGTGTATTGTTCATCAATTTTGCCATTTTTGTCTAATTGGGAAATGATATTTTTTAGTACGCCATTATCTATTTTAGAGCTAAAAATATCGTATCCACCAATATTATTATGACCACTTGAGGAAAATAGTAACTGACTGCCATCATTAGTGACAAATGGCGAAATCTCATCACAATCTGTATTGATAATATTACCGCAATTGATTGGGAAAGTCCAATTATTATCACGTTTTTTGATTATCATATAAATTTCATTTCCTCTATAAACATCAGATTTATTTACTATTTTCTTTTGGTAATTATAATAATTAGACACAAAAAACAGCACTCTGCCATTTGGGTGTAAAGCTGGATGTGATATAAATAAACTTATATCTGTTGTATCGTTTTTTTGATATAAATTTGGATAAAAATTTGCAATTCCTTTGTATAAATCTTTATTCCCATTATTAGAACTATTAAAATGCTCTTTAATTGACTCAAAAATATAATTGTAAATATCAATTCCGCCTTGACTATTAATTGAATTATGTGGCACTTCTATTATTTTTGATAAGCCGATAATTTGCTCTTGGTCAATTAACTTGCCTTTTTCATTAGGGAAAGAAGATACTGCTACAAATGAGCTATTATTGCCAATATTCAGTAAACCAATGTGAGTATTATTGTTCTCATTTGTTAGTGCTTCGCCTTCAAAAGCAGCATTAGCTGGAGAGGCAAATCTAACTTTTCTGAAATTTTGGATATAAGGTGTTTTGAGATTATTATATTTGCGGATTTCATTTATAGATGGCTCTTCATAAGTTAGTATAGCATATTTGCTATATTTGGAATTTTTGTTTGTTGGATTAGAACTACTAATAATTGCATCAGCAAATCCAGTCAGAGCATATTCATTTTCTTTGGTATTCAGGCCCATAACTGTTTTGATTTGATAATAGTAGCCATTAGTAAGTGCAGAACTATAGCTTGTATCAAGTTTGGCACCATCATAAGGCATTTGCTCACAATTCTGCTGAGGCACTATACAATTTAGTTCCTTGGGTTTGGAATGTCGAATAGCACAAGAATTAATAAACGATAAAATAAACAAACTCGCTATACCCAATAAAATTATTGAATTATAAGAGTGCTTTTGAACTTTAAAGATATTTTGTATTTTTAGATTTTCCATTTACTAAATTACAAATAATTTTATAATTTTTTATAAATTAATTAGAATATGGTTGTACTTTTATTATCTTCTATTTAAGAGTAGTTAGTATCGTTTCTAATTTTATTTATAGATTATTTACGTAATAAATTTGTAATATTAATTTTTTTGAATCATTGTTAAGAGGATTGTAGGATTGGCTTTGTTTAAATATTATTACTACAATAATGAAGTGGTAAAATAATTTTAGCAAATGTGTTGTCTTTTTCATCTCCTAAAATTAAACATGGAGTGTTCTGAAGTTTTTTGAGAAAATACCCAATATATTAAAAATATTTTTAACAATTAAATATAATCAGTTCCTATAAATTTTCTTAATATTTTTATCTTTCCAAATTTCAATTATTGGGTTATCTTCATCTTTTATAGTCTTTTTGTCAACAATTATTTACTTTCATCAATTTTATAAGTATCAGGTAATATTAATGTGCCGCCACCTTGAATATGGTAGTTGTTGTCATTATAGTTGCCGTTATCTTCGTAGTTACTTTTGCCCGTTTGAGCATACCATATTTCTTTGATTTCATTATTTATAGGAGTAGAAGCTGAATGTTTCTCAACCACATTGGCTTTGATATAAATAGTTTTTTTGTAATGTTTGAATATTCCAGTTTCTGGGTCTGGTTCTTCCCATTTGAAAGTAATTTGAGATACATAATCTCCAATTTTTTCTATTGCAGGAAACACAGAAATAGAGTCCAAAGTTTCATAAACTGCTAAACCAGCTTGAACTTCTAAACCTTCAAAAATAAAGTTATAAATATGATATCTTTTAATTTCCGCAGGCTTTTTTCTTTCATCAATTAATAATGTTCCAAAATCTAACTCATCGGGTAGGTTCTTGATATTTTCTATGCTAATTTTTTTCATTTCCAAAAGAATTGGGTCGTTCGGATTATTTTTCTCAATTTGGGCGAGTTTTTCGCTTGTGGTATTAAACATTGGCAAAGGTGCTTTGAGATAAGTAACCTTAGGTTCGAATGCACCCAAATTATTAGCAAACGCAAAAACTAATAGCAATATTAAGTATCTAAACTTCAACATATTAACCTCAAAATGAAAAAAATAGAATTGAAAAAGTA
>JBEICW010000377.1:0-3711 GCA_040383785.1 Ignavibacteria bacterium
AAGTATATAAAAAAAAAGAAAGACTGCAAATTAGCAGTCTTTCTTAGTATAAACGTCTTTAAATTCTAAATATTATTAATTAAGTGATTATAAATTAATTTAATAAATTATTTAGTAATTATTTTTTCTTTCCACCAGCAGATTCTTCAGTTTTTCTAACTCTTGGAGCTAAAATTGTGCAAACAATAGGATTTTCTTTTAACATTACTTCATATTTATCAGATCTCAATGAATCTAAATTGATACTATTTCCGATTTCTAATTTAGATATATCAATTTCAATAAATTCAGGTAAATTTTCTGGAGTTGATTTTAATTTAATTTTTCTAATCGCTTGAGATAAAATACCACCATTTTTAACACCAGGTGATGTACCAATTAATCTCAAAGGAGTTTGAACAATAATTTTTCTACCAGCAGTAAGTGCCAAAAAGTCAAAATGTAAAATTTTGTCACTAACAGGATGAATAGTAATATCTTTCAAAACACAACTTACAGTATTGCTTTCGCCTTCTACCTGTAAATCAAACACTTTAGTTTGGTCAGTGTAAACAATTGGTCTTAAATCTAAAACGTTTGCAGTAATAGACATTGGTTCATTGTTTTTACCATAAAAAACTCCGGGTACTAAACCTTCGTTTCTTAAACTATTAACAGCTTTTTTGCCGTTTTCTCTTCTTTTTACGTTTAAAACCATCTTATTCATAGTAAATACCTTAAATTTTCTTTATTTCTCTTTCTTTTAAATTTTTATCTTTCTATTTCAAATAAAGAACTTATAGAACGATTATCGTGAGTTCTTATTATAGCTTCTGCTAATAAATCTGAAACTGATACAACTTCAATTTTTTCTGATTTGAATTGCATTGGTATAGTATCTGTTACAAACATTTTACTAATTGCATTTGAGTCATCAAATAATTTTTGCGCTTGTCCAGAAAAAATTGGGTGAACGCAAATACCAATAATTTCGTTAGCACCTCTGTCTTTCAATGCTTCAGCACATTTGATAAATGTATTACCAGTATCAATCATATCATCAACAAGAACAATATTTTTACCTTCAATATCGCCAATAATATTTGTAATTTCAGCAACATTATGACTTGGTCTTCTTTTATCCACCAAAATCAAGTCAGCATTAAGTTTTTTGGCATAAGACCTTGCAGTTTTAATACCACCTACATCAGGTGAAGCAAAAGTTAAATCTTTTACACCTAGTTTGTTCACAGCTGCAAGTAAAACCGATGAAGCATGCAAATGGTCTAAAGGTACGTCAAAAAATCCTTGAATTTGAGAAGAATGCAAATCTACAGTAATAATTCTATCAGCACCAGCTCTTGTTAATAGATTTGCCACTAATTTTGCAGTAACAGCGACTCTAGGTTGGTCTTTTCTGTCTTGGCGAGCATATCCATAATAAGGAATTACAGCAGTAACTCTTTTTGCAGAGGCTCTTTTTGCAGCATCTATTAAAATCAATAACTCCATCAGGTTTTCTGACGGAGCGTGTGTAGATTGAACTATAAATAAATCAACGCCTCTAACATTCTCTTCAAACTTGACCCACAATTCACCGTCTGAGAAGTTTTTGATAGTGGTTTCTGCTAATTCTATCCCTAATGATTTAGCCACTTTAGCAGCAAGTAAGGGATTTGACCTTCCAGAGGCAACTTTGAACTCGGGCATATTTGACTTTTTGAAATATTAATTCGAGCGATAAATACTTTACGAATTGCTGGGATGGCAGGGATCGAACCTACGAATGCTGGAACCAAAAACCAGTGCCTTACCGCTTGGCGACATCCCAGTGATTATTTCTTTAAATAAATACTAAATGATTTAATTAAAAAAAATAAAGAATAAATTTTGAAAGAACTTTAAGTGTGAGTTTTTTTTCAAATTGTTATCTCAACCGAATTCAAAATTAATACACTTTTGTGAGATTTGCAAATATTTTATTATTTTTTTTGAAATTAATTTGAATTTAGTTGATTTTCAAGTTTTAAATTAAAATCACAAATTAAAATCTTTAGAAGTTCTATATGCAGTTCCATAAAAACTACCTACTAACTTTTTATTATTATTTGATTCTAATTTAAATAAATCTACATTCAAATTGCAAAGTTTATTTGTTTGATTTACTAATTTAGTTCTTGTAATCAACACGTCGCCTTCACGAACAGCTTCGTGATAATTAATATTTACATTTATTGATACGCTCATTTTGCCAAATGAATTTGTAGCAAAAGCAAATGAACTATCAGCAAATGAAAATAAAATTCCTCCGTGCAATATATCAAAACCATTTAGCATATCGTCTCTTACTATCATTTTCAGTTCGTTATATCCCTCTTCAATAACCAAAGGCTCTATTCCCAACCATTTGCTAACTCTGTCATTTTCGAACATTGCCCAAAAGACTTTAAATGCTTTTGAATTTATATCAAATTTTTCCGTATCAAATTTGCTTAAATCTAAACTCATAATTATTTTAATTTTAAGAAAGTTATTTATCTAAATTAAACAAAAAAATCAAAAGAGTTTTCTTTTGATTTTTTTGAAAAGTTAATGTTATTATTTAAATTTATAAGTTAAATTTTTATCTTCTAAATTCTTTGTCTGCTTATGATATTTGAGATTTCATCTGCGATGCGTAATGCTTCTGCTGCATCTTCAGCACTCACAGGCACAGGCAAATCATTTACTATTGCATTTGCAAACGCTTTTTGCTCTTCGTCAATTGCATTTATAATTGGTAAATTCGGTTTCTCAAAGAATATATTTTTATTTTTTATACCTGCTTCGATACTTCCTAGCATAGTCGCTGGTATTAAAGATTCTGGAGGCATAGAACCCGTGTCTAAAATGCTAAATATCTCCAAGTCTGGCTTTGCAAAATCTATAGAAATATATGAGTTATTTTGAAAAATTCTCATTTTTCTCATTGCATTTGCTGAAATCCTCGATGAAGTTAGATTAGCGACAGTACCATTTTCGAATGTAATTCTTGCGTTGCAAATATCTGGCGTATCAGTAATAACTGCTACTCCATTTGCATCAATTTTGGCTACTGGAGACTTGACCATAGAAAGCACTATATCAATATCATGAATCATCAAATCATGAACTACAGAAACATCTATTGCTCTTGGTTTAAATTGGCTAAGTCTATGCGCCTCAATAAACAATGGATTGTTCAAATAATCCTGCACTGCTGCAATCGCAGGATTAAATCTCTCAACATGTCCAACTTGAATTTTCAAATTACGCGACTTTGCCTCTGCACATAACAACTTAGCCTCTTCATAAGAAGAAGTAATTGGCTTTTCAATTAAGCAATGTTTACCTTTTTTGATACACCTCATTGCTATTTCGAAGTGATTTACAGTTGGAACTGAAATAATTACTGCATCCGATTGGTCAATACATTGGTCTATCGTTTCAAAACGGATTACGTTATATTTTGCAGCAATTTCTTGAGCTCTAACTCTACTAACATCAAAAATCCCTAACAATTTTGTTGTTGGATTTTCTTTCCATAATTTCGTATGAATACTGCCCAAATGACCAGTACCTATAACCGAAACTCTAAGATAATCTTTAATTACTGCCATATATAACTTACTTTAATTGCTTTGTCTTTTCATTGTATATCAAATTTTTAATAAATTTCACTTTAAATTTGATTTAATTTATAATTTATATTAA